>JBAPQQ010000268.1:0-2064 GCA_049280695.1 Mycobacterium sp. | reverse complement strand
ACATTGCCCAGCCCGGCGTCGAGCAGAGCCTGCTCGGGGTGGGCGACGTAGTCCGCAGCCGCGGTCCGGTCGCGGAACAGATTCAGGATGAAGTCGATCAAGCTGATCATCGAAGTGCCTTTCTGGTTCCCTCACCGGGCTGTCCGGTGATCTGAGAACCACGGTATGGAGCGGCGGGTCACCGGGAAACGGGGTCGATTCCCCTACCTCGACGGCACCATGGTGGGGTGATTCAGCAAATGGTGTTAGGGGATTAGGGGTTTGGTAGGAGGGCATAGGGAAAGGCCCCCACACGGCGCGCATGGGGGCCTTTCGCGGGTTCGGACTAGAAGATCGAGTGGTCGAAGCCGTGATGCTCCGGGCCGGGATCCTCGAAGCCGTGGTCGATCATCGGCGCGACGTCATGCACCTCGGGGGTGGCGGGCTGCTGTTCCAGATCCAGCGGGCCGGCGTCGAACGTGTGCAGGTCGGGTCCGGAATCGCTGAACTGCTCGACGCCCGGGTCGAGTGGAGCGGGTGCCGGCTGGACGATCACCGGGTCATGGGCGTCGACGACCACCGGGGTGGGCGGGTGGTCGGCGAACGCGTCGAACGCCGCCGTGGCTGCGCCGCTGGCCCACACGTTCGCGTCACCGGCAGCGTCCGCGCCGAAGGCCGGCGCGGCCATCGACAGCGACTCGGATACCACCGGAATGAGGTTGTTCACGTCGGCGCTGGTCACGTCCGTCAAGTGCGCGTCGGCGATCGCCTGCTGCGGGTTGTCGGCGTAGCGTGCAGCGGCATCTGGGTCACGCACCAGCGACATCACGAAGTCGAGCAGCTCGTTGGCCATGTGCCGACGCTATCGGCTGTCAGCTAATTACGAATCGGTGACGGAGCCACCGCGGGAACAGCGGCGTTAGGGGATTGCCCGTTAGGGGCTGCGACACCATTAGGGGTATTGCGTGCCAGGTCCATTCTCAGCCGCTATCGTGAGGAACGGCCTCCGACAGTGCCACCGACCGGCCGACGACAGGACTCTGCGAAATGACCGACTTCCTCGGGCTGTCCATCGGGATGACCAACCTGGTCGCGGCGCGGGTGGGCGCCGCCCCGGTGACCCGTCGGGCGGTGCTGACGCTGTATCCGGACAGGGCCCCCGAGGTCGGCGTGCCGGCGGAGAACCCCAACCTGACCCAGCCCGGCGTGGTGCTGTCCGGTTTCGTCGAGCGCGTCGGCGACCCGGTGCCGCTGGTCGCCTCGGACGGGTCGAGCCACGCCGCCGACCGCCTGCTCGTCGAGGCCCTCGACGCAATGGCGCACACCGTCGACGACGGCACGGCCCCGGCGCGGGTCGCGATCGCCGTGCCTGCGCACTGGGGCCCCGCCGTCCTCGGCGCGTTGCGAGGGGCGTTGCGGACCAAGCCATATCTGTCGCCCAACGGCGTTTCGCCGGCGCTGCTGTCCGACGCGACGACCGCCCTGGCCGCGCTCAATGCCAGCCCGGGTCTGCCCCGAAGTGGGATCGTCGCGCTGCTGGACTTCGGCGGCAGCGGCACCGGCATCACGCTGGCCGATGCGGCGCGTGATCTGCAGCCCGTCGACGAAACTGTGCGCTACACCGAGTTCTCCGGTGCACAGATCGACCAGGCCCTGCTCACCCACGTGCTCGCCGACATCTACCAGTCCAGCAGCGCCGACACGGCCAGCACCGCCGCGGTCGGCGCGCTCAGCCGCCTTCGCGACCAGTGCCGCCACGCCAAGGAGCGGTTGTCGGCCGAGACCGCCACCGACTTGGCGGCCGAGCTGCCCGGCTTCCAGTCCAACATCAGAGTCACCCGCGCCGAGCTCGAGAACCTGATCGGCGGCCCACTGGCCGGAGTGATCGGTGCGCTCGAGGAACTGTTGCAGCGCAACCGAATTCCGAATGCATCGCTATCGGCGGTGGCCACCGTGGGCGGCGGGGCTGCCATCCCGCTGATCACCCAGCGGTTGTCCGAGCACTTCCGCGTGCCGGTGGTGACCACGCCCGCCCCCGCCCTCAACGCCGCGGCCGGCGCTGCGCTGCTGGCCGCCCGCGGGCCC
>JBAPQQ010000267.1:0-12969 GCA_049280695.1 Mycobacterium sp. | reverse complement strand
GCAGCCAGAACCTCATCCGTGAAGGTGTTTTCGTCGGGGCCGCCGATCGCGATCCGCGTGTCGGGCAGGTTGGAGTCGACGTCCAGCGCGCCGTAGCGCGAGTTGCCGGCACTGCTGCAGGTGGCCGTGACACCGGCGCGGGCCAGCGCTACCATCAGGTCGCGTGCCAGTGACGAAGCGTCGGCCTCGGTCGGCGTGACGACCTCGGCCACCGCTATCGCCCGAATGTCGTCACCTATTCGGATGCGTGCGGTCGACGACAACCCGAACCAGCCGTACGCGGGGTTGTCCAAAGTCCACGGGTGCTGCGCGGCGTCGACGGCGGATTCGCTGCCGCGCTCGTGCATGAGGCCGAAGCCGCGGCCGATCACCGCGTCGCCCACCTCGCTGACGGGCAGCGCACCGGGCACCGGGCATGGCCAGCGCAGGCGCAGCAGCCGGTCGGCGCCGGTGAACTCGTCGATCGTGGTCCCGCAGTCGACCCGCGCGACGCCGTCCCACAGCGTCAGGGTCTGGGTGTAGCGCAGTACCTCACCGATCCGGCCGCGCACCACGATCCGCTGCCCCAGCGGCCCGCGGTACACCTGAACCGAATCCGCCTGATACGCCGACGAACAGGTGACCGGCCCCTTCGGCACCAGGTGCCACGGCCCCTCGCCGAACCGCGGATGTGCCGGATACTCGTCGTACACCGCCAACTCGTTGCCCACCCGGTCGTCGGCGACGAGTTCCCGTCCGGACTCGAGAAGCGACGATACCGCCCCGCCGCGCACCGGGTCCACGGTCAGCCGGTAGTACTCGTTGGCAATCTCGTTGCCCGCCAACACCTCCCAGCCCGTTACCACCGGAGATGCCTGGACCCGGTACGCCCGCCAGCCCAGTGAGGGCACGTCGCACGCCAGCCAGCTCACCGACAGGCCGTCGTGCTCCGCCAGGGCGGGCACTTCGGTGCCGTCGGTCGCGTCGACCACGCGGACGCCGGGGCCGAGCGGTTCGGGTAGCCGCGCGGTGACGATGTCAGTTCGACAGTGCGCCAGGGGGTTCCACACCACAACCGACCCGTCCACCACGCCGGACAACAGGGCCAGCGCGTTGTCCCGCGCCGTGCTGCCCAGCTCCCATGCGTCGCGCCAACCGGTCAGCAGGTCGAGGTAAACCTGGTCGGACTCCGATCCGGTGATGCCGTCGTGGTGCGCGCCGTAGGCCAGCTGCACCCAGGCTTTTGCGAGCGCGGCGTGCGGGTACGTCGCACCGCTGAGCAGGCTCGCGAACACGGCGAAACGCTCGGCGTCGAGCACCGCGTTCTCGGCCGCACGGTTGGCCTGCTTGGTGTCGATGTACGACACGTCCTTGCCGGTGTAGATCGGGTTCATGTCGCGGGTCTGCGGGGAAGGCCGCGCGCCGGTGGCGTCGAGTTGTGCCCGCACCGAGGCGAAGAACTCGCGGGGCAACGCGCAGACAAACCTCGGCCAGGTGTAGCGGGCGTTCCAGTCGCGGTGGATGTCGGTCACCCACTTGTTCGGCGGCGTGTAGTCGGTGCCGACCGGCAGCAGCACATTGCGGGTCAGCGCAACGGTTTTCAGCGTGCGGAACAGTTGGAACGCGGCGGCTTCGGCCTCGGCGAGCGTCGGTGCGGAGTCCATCGACCAACCCGCGCCGTAGTGCGCGGGCATGTAGTGAGTGAGCAGACCTCGCCCCGACGGCGCGATCCACTCGAACTCGCTGGAGAACTGCATCCGGCGCGGGTCGCCGACGGTGGAGATCGGGCCCCACTGGTGATGCGGGCCGCGGGCCCACGAAGTGGACGTCAGGCCGGCGTCGGCGGCGATGCCCGGGAACTGAGGGTCGTGCCCGAACACGTCGAGCTGCCACGCCGTCGCGGGGTCGCCGCCGAGTACGGTCCGCTGAAATCCCATGCCGGCTACGAAGTTCCGGATCGTCGTCTCGGCGCTCGTCAGGTTGGTGTTGGGCTCGTTGTACGCGCCGCCCATGATCTCGACGCGGCCGTCGGCGATCATGCGGCGCAAGTCGGCGCGGTCTTCGGGGTGGGTGTCCCAGTAGGGTTTGAGGTAGTCGACCTCGGCGAGCACGAACTTGTACTCCGGCTCACGGCGCGCCATCTCCAGATGCGCACGAACCAGGCCGAAGCCGTGCATGTTGCGGTCGGGCGGGTCGGCGGTCCACACGCAGGTGTAGGCACCCTGGGTGTTCCACCACACCGGGTCGTAGTGGAAGTGGCTGATCATGAACATCGTCCAGCCCGGCTCTGCGACGGTGAACGCGAAGGGGGTCGTCCTCCCGCCGGCGGTCACCCGCGCGTCGCGCTGTTCACCGGGGACGGGGTCGGCGACGTCGACCGGCACCTCGGCGATGCCCTCGGCATATCGCGGCTCCCCGGCCGTCGTGATGCGGTCGCCCTCCACTCGCAGCGGGCCTGCGCTGTCGCGGAACGTCACGCGCACCAGCTGCAGCGGCGCCTCGGTCGTACCGGCGAACAGCTCCGTCGACTCCGCGGAGATGACCTGCACGCCCAAAGGGTACGGGTTCAGCCGCGTGACACGTCCGCGACGAGCGGCCGGTGATCGGAGATCGGCAACGACGGCGTCGACCACTGTTCCACTCGCAGTGTGGCGTCGTCGGTGAGGATGTGGTCCAGCTGGCGTTCGGGCGCCTCGGCGGGGAACGTCAGCCCCTCGGCGACCGGCCGCAGCCCGGTCCAGCGGCGCGGAGCCGGCGGTGTCATGTTGAGGTCGCCCATCAGCACCGTCGGCCCGTCGAAGCCGCGCAGGTCGCGGATCAAGCTGCGCAGCTGTACGCGGTTCCAGCCCGGCACGAACGACAGGTGCGTGTTCGCGACGGTGAGCGGGCCGAGCGGGGTGTCCAGCCGGGCGATCACCGCAGCACGGGGTTCCTCGTCGACGACCTGCACGCGGTTCGGTCCCGGCAGGTACATCGGGAACCTCGTGGGGATGCGGGGCAGGCGCACCACCTGCCAGTTCTCGGCTTCGAACCGCGACAGCAGCGCGATGCCGTAGGCGGCGGTCCCCGGCTGCTCCTCACCCGTCGCGGCCATCCACGTCGCCCCCGGCGTGCCTGAGATCGCCGCGACGAACCGGTGGCTCACGGCGCCCATCGCGTCGGCGGCGAGCGCGGTCAGATCCGTCTTCCCCGACCGCGGTTGGTCGCAGTCAACCTCTTGCAGCGCAAGAACATCCGCGTCGAGCTGCTTCACCGATGCGGCCAGCCGGTCCAGCTCCACCGCGCCGTCGTGAACGCTGCGTCCGTGCAGGATGTTGAAAGTGGCCAGCCTCATGGGTACTACTTACCCGAAATGACTACGAGCCCACCTTTGCCGTCGCGCAACGACGAGTTGCGCACTGCGCTGAAGCGCGCGGCGTCGGCGCTCAAGGCCAACGGCCCGGACTTCGCTTTGGGTGGCGGCTACGCGCTGTGGGTGTACGGCGGACCGGAGCCGGTGCACGACGTCGACTTCGTAGTCGCCGAGTCGGACGTCGAGGCTGCGGCGACTGCGCTGCTCGATGCGGGTTTCCGCATCGAGCGCACACCGGAGGACTGGTTGTTCAAGGCTTGCACGGCAGACGAATTCGTGGTGGACATGCTGCATCGGCTCAACGGCGTGCCGGTGGACAAGGAGACCGTCCGCTCGGCCGAGGTCCACGAGGTGCTGGCGATCGCGATGCCGGTGCTGTCGGCGACGCACGTTGTGACGGAGAAACTGTGCTCGCTGAACGAGCATCATTGCGACTTCGCTGCGTTGCTGCCAGGTGTCCGCGCGGTGCGCGAACAGGTCGACTGGGACAAGGTTCGTGCGGATACGGCGAACAACGCTTTCGCGGCCGCGTTCCTGGTGTTGACGGACCGGCTTTGCATCACGTCCTGACCGAAGCGCGGCGCATGCGGTCGGCCACCCTGTGCGGGCCGATCGAAGGGCAGCACGCCATTACCCGACGGCCGCGATCGTCCTGCACATCAACTGCCGAGATCGCTTGCGTTCGCGACCTTTACGTCCACTCACGTTAGGAGCACCCATGCCCGCCCTCGCCGCCCCCGTCACCGACGAACGCAACGCGTTGAGTGAATTCGTCGCATACCACCAGAGCGCATACTTCGCCGTCGCCTACGGACTGACCGATGAGCAGGCGCGCTCGACCCCCTCGGCGAGCGCGCTGTCGATCGGCGGCTTGATCAAACACGCGACGGGCATGCAGCGGACGTGGATGCAGCGGGTCGCGGCGGCACCCGCGCCGCCGGCGCCCGACGGCCGGCCGTTCGAGGAGCGCCGAGCCGCCTTCGCCGACCAGTTCGTGATGCGCGACGACGAAACCTTGCAGCAGGTGCTCGATGCGTTCGCCATGCAGAACGCCGAGACGCTGCGCCAGCTGGAGGACGCCGACCTCGATGCCCCGGTTCCGGTGCCGACGGACGCGCCGTGGTTCCCTGCAGACGTCAAGCAGTGGTCAGTGCGCTGGGTGATGCATCACGTGATCAACGAGCTGGCCCGACACTCGGGGCACGCGGACATCATTCGCGAGTCGATCGACGGCGCCACGATGTACGAGCTGCTGGCCGGGCTCGAAGGCTGGCCGGAGACGGGCTGGCTGAAGCCCTGGAAGAGCTAGAAGTCGACTAACCAGCTCGCCGAGGACACGCTTGTTGACGGGATCCGACGTGATCTCCGCCAACATGTGTGTTCTCGGCGGGCCATTACAAGCGCATGATGGTCCGGGTGGACCCGCCGCCCGCAGATTATGAGAACGCTAAGAAGGTTTGGCACACTGCGTCTATGAGCTCTACCAAGCATCGCGAGGTTGCCAAGCTCGCCGGTGTGCCACTTTTCACCGAGGCCGCGCGTATCGGTGCGACCGGCTGGCATGTAACCAGAGCCGCCGGCCGGGTGGCCGGCAACCTGTTCAACAAGGGCGGCTGGCAACAGAAGGTCGTCTCCGAGGTCCCACACGTCTTCGCCGACCTCGGTCCCACGTACGTGAAGTTCGGCCAGATCATCGCGTCCAGCCCCGGCGCGTTCGGCGAACCTCTGAGCCGCGAGTTCCGCAGCCTGCTCGACGCGGTGCCGCCGGCCGACCCCGACGAGGTGCACAAGCTGTTCGTCGAGGACCTCGGCAAGGATCCCGCCGAGCTGTTCGCCCAGTGGGACGACCAGCCGTTCGCGTCGGCGTCGATCGCCCAGGTGCACTACGCCACGCTGCACACCGGCGAGGAGGTCGTCGTCAAGATCCAGCGCCCGGGTATCCGCAGAAGAGTCGCCGCCGACCTTCAGATCCTCAAGCGCGGCGCGCAGCTGGTCGAGCTGGCCAAGCTGGGCCGGCGCCTGAGCGCCCAGGACGTCGTCGCCGACTTCGCCGACAACCTCGCCGAGGAGCTGGACTTCCGGCTCGAGGCGCAGTCGATGGACGCGTGGGTCGCGCACATGCACGCCAGCCCCCTCGGCAAGAACATCCGGGTGCCCCAGGTGTACTGGGACTACACCACCAGCCGGGTGCTGACCATGGAGAAGGTGCACGGCATCCGCATCGACGACGCTCCCGCCATCCGCAAGGCGGGTTTCGACGGCACCGAGCTGGTCAAGGCGCTGCTGTTCAGCGTGTTCGAGGGCGGCTTGCGGCACGGCCTGTTCCACGGCGACCTGCACGCCGGCAACCTCTACGTCGACCCCGAGGGCAAGATCGTGTTCCTGGACTTCGGGATCATGGGCCGCATCGACCCGCGCACCCGTTGGCTGCTCAGGGAGCTCGTATATGCGCTGCTGGTCAAGAAGGACCACGCGGCGGCCGGCAAGATCGTCGTGCTGATGGGCGCGGTCGGCACGATGAAGCCCGAGGCACAGGCCGCCAAAGACTTGGAGAAGTTCGCCCAGCCGTTGACCATGAAGAGCCTCGGCGACTTGAGCTACGCCGAGATCGGCAAGCAGCTCTCGGCGCTGGCCGACGCCTATGACGTGAAGTTGCCCCGCGAGCTGGTGTTGATCGGCAAGCAGTTCCTCTACGTCGAGCGCTACATGAAGCTGTTGGCGCCGAAGTGGCAGATGATGTCCGACCCCGAGCTCACCGGGTACTTCGCCAACTTCATGGTGGAGGTCAGCCGTGAACACAAAGACGAGTTGGAGGTCTAGTTGCAGACGCGCACCGGCACCGCCGCCTCGGGCGACGTCGAAATCCACTACGAGGACATGGGTGACCCCAACCATCCCACCGTGCTGCTGATCATGGGCCTCGGTGCGCAAATGTTGTTGTGGCGCAAGGAATTCTGCGAGAAGATCGTCGATCAGGGCCTGCGGGTGATCCGCTACGACAACCGCGACGTCGGGCTGTCCACGAAGCTGCAGGGCCATCGCCACCCGGGCTCGATCGCGCCGAAGATGGCGCGGCACTTCTTCGGTGCGCGCAACCCGGCGGCCTACACGCTCGAGCACATGGCCGACGACGCCGCCGCGCTGCTCGACCATCTCGGCATCGAGCGCGCGCACGTCGTCGGCGCGTCGATGGGCGGCATGATCGCGCAGATCTTCGCCGCCTCGCACAAGGCCCGCACCAAAACGTTGGCGATCATCTTTTCGAGCAACAACCAGCCACTGCTGCCTCCACCGGGGCCGTTGCAGTTGCAGGCCCTTCTGCAAAAGCCGAAGGACTCGTCGCGCGAGGGGATCGTCGAGAACGCGATCAGGGTCGGCAAGATCATCGGCAGCCCGGGTTACCCGAAAACCGACGAGGCGATCCGTGCAGAAGCGATCGAGGGCTATGACCGCTCGTACTATCCGGCCGGCTTCGCCCGGCATTTCGGCGCGGTCCTCGGCAGCGGCAGCCTGCTGCGCTACGACCGCAAGATCGAGGCGCCGACCGTCGTGCTGCACGGCAAGGCCGACAAGCTGATGCGCCCGTTCGGCGGCCGTGCCGTGGCCAAGGCGATCCCTGGTGCGCGGCTGGTGCTGTTCGACGGGATGGGCCACGACCTGCCCGAGCAGCTGTGGGACGACATCATCGGCGAGCTCAAGACCACGTTCGCGGAAGCGCGCTGACCAGCGGCGCGCCGTGCAATTCGGAGGCCCGATGCTCATCGACTACCATTTCCGCTCGAACGCGTCGGCGGCGGCCGCGTCGTCGGGGCCCGCCTTGCGGGTCCTCAACAGCCAGAAAGGCAATACGTAACCATATGGCGCAATCTCCGCCTGACGCCCTGAAACCGCATTTCGACGATGTGCAGGCACACTACGACCTGTCCGACGACTTCTTCCGGCTGTTTCTGGATCCGTCGCAGACGTACAGTTGCGCGTTCTTCGAGCGCGACGACATGTCGCTCGAGGAGGCGCAGCTGGCCAAGATCGACCTGTCGCTGGGCAAGCTGGGCCTGCTGCCGGGCATGACGCTGCTCGACGTCGGCTGCGGCTGGGGCGCGACGATGATGAGGGCGGTCGAGAAATTCGACGTCAACGTCGTCGGCCTGACGTTGTCGGAGAACCAGCACGCCTATGTCGAGAAGGCGTTCGCCGCGTCCGACAGCCCGCGTTCGAAGCGGGTGCTGCTGCAGGGCTGGGAGCAGTTCGACGAGCCCGCCGACCGCATCGTGTCGATCGGAGCGTTCGAGCATTTCGGCCAGGACCGCTACGACGACTTCTTTGCGCTGGCCCACCGCGTGCTGCCCGACGACGGCGTGATGATGCTGCACACGATCACCGCGCTCACGATGAAGCAGATGACAGAGCGCAACATCCCGCTGACGTTTTCGCTGGCCCGGTTCGTCAGGTTCATCATGACCGAGATCTTCCCGGGCGGGCAGCTGCCGACGATCGAGATGGTTCAGGAGCGTGCGTCGGCAGCCGGCTTTGGCGTGACCCGCACCCAGTCGCTGCAGATGCACTATGCGCGCACGCTCGACACCTGGGCGGAGGCGCTGGAAGCACGTAAGGACGAGGCGATCGCCATCCAGTCCGAAGAGGTCTACGACCGCTACATGCACTACCTCACCGGCTGTGCGAAGAACTTCCGCGCGGGCAACATCGACGTCAACCAGTTCACGTTGGAGAAGTTGGAGAAGCAGGAGAACCACGATGCCTGACCAAAAGGCTGACAAGAGGTTTACGAAAGTCGGCGACGACATGACGCCGCACTTCGAGGACATCCAGGCCCACTACGACCTGTCCGACGACTTCTTCGGCGTCTTCCAGGATCCAACGCGCAAGTACAGCTGCGCGTACTTCACCGGGCCCGATGTCAGCTTGTCCGACGCGCAGATCGCCGACGTGGACCTCAACCTCGACAAGCTGGACCTCAAGCCGGGCATGACGCTGCTGGACATCGGCTGCGGGTGGGGCGTGACGCTGAAGCGTGCGATAGAGAAGTACGACGTCAACGTCATCGGCCTGACGCTGTCCAAGAACCAGCAGGCGTACTGCACACAGTTGCTGGACCAGCTCAACACCGACCGCAAATACGAAGTGCGGCTTGAGGGTTGGGAGCAGTTCCACGAACCCGTCGACCGGATCGTGTCGATCGAGGCGTTCGAGCACTTCGGCTTCGAGCGCTACGACGACTTCTTCAAGAACTGCTTCGACATCCTGCCCGACGACGGCCGCATGACGATTCAGAGCAGCGTCGGCTACCACCCGTTCGACTTGGCGGCGCAGGGCAAGAAGCTCACGTTCGAGCTGGCCCGGTTCGTCAAGTTCATGATCACCAAGATCTTCCCCGGCGGCCGGCTGCCCACCACGCAGATGATGGTCGACCACGGCGAGAAGGCGGGATTCATTGTGCCGGAAGCCAAGTCGCTGCGGACCCACTACATCAAGACGCTCGGAATCTGGGCCGACGCGCTGGAACGCAACAAGGACACCGCGATCGCGGCGACCAGCGAAGAGAATTACAACGACTACATGCGCTACCTCAAGGGCTGCCAGTACTACTTCATCGACGAGAGCATCGACGTCAGCCTGGTGACGTACCTGAAGCCGGGCGCCGCGGCTTAGTTACGCCGCTGCCTGCTGCCCGTCGTTGGACGACGGCGGGGTGCCCTGCTGCTGCTCGCCAGCGCCTGGCTCGGCCGCGGTCTCCGTGCCGACCTGACCGTTCTGCGCTCCCCGCAGCTTCGGGAAGAGGTCGGTGACGCGTGGCGGCGACAAATTGCCCGGCTTCGGCAGCTTCGACTGCTTCGGTGCCGTAGCCGAGCCGATGGCCGAATGCGGCCGCTTCGGCAGCTTGAACGCCGGATTCGAGGACCCGTCGGCATCCGGCTTCGGGTCCCGTAGGGTGGCGTCGACCATAGGCTTGGGGTTGGCTCCAAGGTCCGCGTCCGGCTTCGGGTCGGCACTGACTTCGGTTTCCGGCTTCGGGTCGGCACTGACTTCGGTTTCCGGCTTCGGGTCGATTTTCGCCTGGCTCGCCAGCACGGAGGCGTCGGGCAGGTGTCGCCTGGACGGGTTTTTCGGGTCCGGCTTCGATGGTTCGTTCTGCTCGTTTTGCTCGGTCTGCTCGTTCTGAGCGGCCTGCTCGGTTTGAGCGATCTTCGCGCTGTTGTCCGCCACCGGCGCGAACGTCAACGACGGTTTCGGCGCCAGCGGCGCCACCGGAGCCGGCGGCGAGGACGCCGAGCCGGTGATGTCGTGGATGAACGCTTCGATGCCTTGCCCGGCTGCGACGACGAGATCAACCGCGAGCTTGATCGGGTTGAAGGTCGGGATCACGTTGAGCGTCCTGGGGATGCCGGGGTTGGCCACCCGGTCGTAGCCGAGGTCGATCAGCACCTTCAGGGCGGGCTGGAAGAGGTCGACCAACGGCTTCACGATCGGGGTGATGCCGACCGAGTCGGCGAGATCCATGACCGGCTGCAGCAGCGGCAGCGTCCCCTGCCATGGGATCAGGACGAACTTCGCATCCTGATAGGTCCGGCAGTTGGAACCGGGTCCCTCGGTGCAGTTGGACAGCAGACCGTCGATCGTCTGGGCCAGCGTCGCGTCGGTGTAGCCGTAGGGCAGCGCGTCGGTGGGATCGTTGCTGTTGGGCACCAGGTAGTAGCCGTGCACGTACTCGAAGGCGGCCAACGCGTTCAGGACGGCTAGGCCGTTCCACCAGTTCAGCGGCGCGTCACCGACCGGGTCGTACTCGAAGGCGAAGTTGGTGCTCTTGATCCCGATGTCGGTGGGCAGCTGTGGCCCGAAGGTGACGTTGAGGATCGGAACGGTCAGACCGGGCAGGAGGTTGAAGCGCGACCAAAGCCCTTGCGGATTACCGATGTTCCCGATCGTGACCACCTGGATCCGGGCCTTCGTTGCGTCGTCGAGTCCGGCGAGGTTGTACATCTCGTTGGTGACCACCTGGCCGCCCTGTGAGTAGCCGAACAGGATGAGTTGCTGGTTCTCGGGCGTCGGGTTCATCAGCTCGTTGATCAGCTGGCTGTTGAGGTTCGTGACGCCCGTCGCGACGGACTGGTTCCACGTGTCGCACGACAAGCCGGGGCACCAGCCGGGGATCGGGATCGGCCAGAACGACGCGGGGTAGGGGATGCCGGTCAGCACGCAGCCGGCGTTGTCGTCGGGGCACCCGGGATCGGCGGGTGTGATGAAGCGCGTCCGGGCATTCTCCATATAGCCCGTCACAGCATTCGGCGGAACGATGTTGTGGGTTCCGGTGCCCGGCACGATCAACGCGGTAGCCGCCAGCGTGATCGCCGACGTCAGCACCGCCACCGCACCGATCACGACGGCGCTGAGGAATCCTAGGGACGCGACGAGGAATGCGCGGACCGCTTTACGCATGCGTAAACACAAGCACAACCGGGCCGCGCGCGGTGGCGGATCGCAAACTTTTTGCGTTTGCTGCGCCGTGCGCTTGCCGTGCCCGCCGGGACGCCGCGTCAGCGCCTCGCCCGCGCCTAGCATGAGCGCCATGGCTGAAGGTCGTCTCGCTGATCCTGATCGTACGCTCGGCACCGACCCACGGTCGGACCCCCGGATGATCGCGGCTCTGGCGCCGTTCGGCCTCGACGGCCTGCTCCCGCCGCCCCCGGTGACACCGGACTCGCCGCTGCCCGAACGGCTCGCCTATGCCGCGCTGGCGGAGGAGGCCATCGTCGCGATGCTCAACGCCCTGGCCGAGAAGGCCCCGGCAGCAGACGGCATGACCACCGAAACCGTCACCATCAAAGGCGACGAGGGCAACGACGTGACGCTGTACATCAGCAAACCGTCCGCCGCAAAATCCTTATTGCCCTGCATATTTCACGTCCACGGCGGCGGCATGGCGTTCGGCAGCGCGAAGGATCTCGGTTACGTACGCTGGCGCGAACACCTCGCCGCCACCGGCCTGGTGGTGGTCGGCGTCGAGTTCCGCAACAGCGCCGGAAAACTCGGCCCGCATCCCTATCCGGCGGGCCTCAACGACTGTGCGGCGGGCATCCACTGGACCGCCGACAATCTAGGCGATCTCGGCGCCTCGCACATCGTGGTGTCCGGCGAATCGGGCGGCGGCAATCTCACGCTGAGCGTCACCCACAAGGCCGGGCGCGAGGGCTGGCTGGACAAGATCGCCGGCGTGTACGCGCAGTGCCCCTACATCTCGAACCGCTTCTCGAACAGCCCGAAGAGCTTCCCTCGCTCAAGGAAAACGACGGCTACGTCTTTAGCTGTGTGGAGATGGCGGCAAACGCCTCGATGTACGACCCCGGCAACGAGCATGCGGGCGACCCGACCTGCTGGGCCGGCGCCGCCACCGAGGCCGATCTCGAAGGCATGCCGCCGCACGTGATCTCCGTCAACGAGCTCGACCCGCTGCGCGACGAAGGCCTGCTCTACTACCGCCGACTGCTGCGCGCGGGCGTGCCCGCGGTCGGCCGCATCATCGCCGGCACCTGCCATGCCGGCGACATGATGTGCGCCGCGACGATGCCCGACGTGTACGCGGCGACCGTGCGCGACATCAGCGGCTTCGCGAAGTCGCTCACGCCGAACGGGCCGTAACCGCCTATGCCTCTGCGAAATTGCGCGTCACCGACGGGTCCACCGGGACGCCAGGGCCCGTCGTCGTCGATACGGTGATCTTCTTCAGGTAGCGACCCTTCGACGCGGTCGGCTTGGCCCGTAGCACCTCGTCGATCGCGGCGCCGTAGTTCTCGACGAGCTTGTCCTCGTCGAAGGACGCCTTGCCGATCACGAAATGCAGGTTGGCCTGCTTGTCGACGCGGAAGTTGATCTTGCCGCCCTTGATGTCGGCGACGGCCTTGGCCACGTCGGTGGTGACAGTTCCGGTCTTCGGGTTCGGCATCAGGCCGCGGGGGCCGAGGATGCGGGCGATCCGGCCGACCTTGGCCATCTGGTCGGGGGTCGCGATCGCGGCGTCGAAGTCGAGGAAGCCGCCCTGGATCCGCTCGATCAGGTCGTCCGAGCCGACGACGTCGGCGCCGGCGGCCTCGGCCTCGGCGGCCTTGTCACCGGTCGCGAACACGATGACGCGGGCGGTCTTGCCGGTGCCGTGGGGCAGGTTGACCGTGCCGCGGACCATCTGGTCGGCCTTGCGCGGGTCGACGCCCAGGCGCATCGCGACCTCGACGGTGGCGTCGTAGGACGTCGTCGACGTCTCCTTGGCCAGCTTGGCGGCCTGGAGCGGGGAGTACAGGTTGTCGCGGTCGACCTTCTGGGCCACCGCGCGGAACTTCTTGCCGTGCTTCGCCATGGTGTTTCCTCTCCGGAGGCTCAGGGCCCCGGTCGTGTGGTGTACGGGCCGGCGAGGCCCTCCCACGATTGCTGGGGTGGTGCTTAATCAGACGACCGTGATGCCCATCGAGCGGGCGGTGCCGGCGATGATCTTCTCGGCCTGGTCGAGGTCGTTGGCGTTGCGATCGGTCATCTTCGTGGTGGCGATCTCGCGAACCTGATCACGGGTGACCGTGGCGACCTTGGTCTTGTGCGGCTCGCCCGAGCCCTTCTCGACACCAGCGGCCTTGAGC
>JBAPQQ010000266.1:0-6654 GCA_049280695.1 Mycobacterium sp. | reverse complement strand
CTCTTGCTCTCGGCCGACGCGGCCGCGAAGAACAGCGTGTTGGCCAGCGCGACGGCCATGGCGGCGTCCACCGCGAAGTTGGCCATCACCGGATATGTCAGCGCTGTCAGACCTGATTCGTCGGCGCCGTCGGCGGTCGCGGCCCGCTGGAACAGGCCGTACATCCGGACGCCCATCTCGCGGCTGCGCATCGCGGCAGCCCGGGTCACCGTGACCTTCTGATCCCCGGAGGCACCAGGGCGCGGCCGCGGCGGCGGGCCGTTGAACCGGGCGGGCTCGTCCAGTGGTGGCAGATACCGGTTTTCGCTCGGCATCGACTCGCGACGCGGCCGGCGGTACGGCACGTCGTCGGTGGGGTAGTTCGCCATCCCCGGGTGTTCGTCGGGACCGGACGCCGGGCGTGGCGGGTAGTACTGCCGATTACCACGCGGTCCGCTCACAGGTCCGATTGTCCACCATCGGCGCCGCTCGGGTAGGCAGCGAGCCGGTGTGGCTGACGGCGGATTAGTCGGGCACTATGGGGATGCGATGGACGATGTGACAGCGGTCCTGGACAGGGCGGTCGAGCAGGCGAAGGCCGCGATCGTCGAGTTCAGCGGCGACACTGTCGGCGAGTACATCGGCGTCACCCACGTCGACGACACCGCCGCCACTCACCGCTTCGTGGCCGACCTGCCCGGATACTGCGGCTGGCAATGGGCGGTCGTGGTCGCGGCTCATCCCGGTTCCGACCACGCGACGGTCAGCGAGGTCGTGCTGGTGCCGGGTCCGACGGCGCTGCTGGCACTTCCGTGGGTGCCGTGGGAGAACCGGGTCCGTCCCGGCGACCTGGGTCCCGGCGACCTTCTCGCCCCCGTTCACGACGATGCGCGCCTGGTGCCCGGCTACACGGCGAGCGGCGACCCCGCCGTCGACGACGTCGCCGTCGAACTCGGCCTGGGCCGGCGGCAGGTGCTCAGCGAGTTCGGCCGCGCCGACGCCGCGCAGCGCTGGCACGACGGCGACTACGGGCCGCAGACCGCGATGGCGCGATCCGTTCGGCGGGTGTGCCGCGACTGCGCCTTCTACCTTCCGCTGGCCGGGGTGCTCGGCAGGATGTTCGGGGTGTGCGCGAACGAGATGTCCGCCGACGGCCACGTCGTCGACGCGGAGTACGGGTGCGGCGCACATTCCGACACCCCGGCCCCGGCGGGCAGCGGCTCACCCCGCTATGACCCGTTCGACGACGGCGTACTCGATCTTTCGGAACCGTCTGGGAATTAGAGCTTTTCGGCGGCGGCCTTGATGCGGGCCAGCGAGGCGTTCATGCCGTCGACGAGTTCCCGCTCGAAGCTCGGCACCCCGCCCAACAGCCTGCCGACCGCGAAGTTCGACACCGACTTCACGCCGTTCTCGGCATGCCGTGACTCGACGACCCGCGTGCCGGCGGCGGTCGGTTCGAGCTCGTAGCTCCAGATGGTGTTGTTCTCGTTCACGCGGAACGCGAATTTCCGTTGCGGCACAACCTCGGTCACTGTGCTGGTGGTCGGCCAGAAGAGCCGGTTGCGCCTGTTGAGATTGATGGTACGGGTGCCCGGGCGCAGAGGGCCGAGCGGTTTCATCATCCGGCACTGCGGGCTCCACTCGGGCATCCGCCGGAAGTCGGTGATCAACGCCCAGACCCTGTCGACGGGTGCGTCGATGTCGATCTGGGCTTGCAGCAGTGGTGCGGCCATTGACGACTCCTCGGTTTTCAGCGCAGACCTGTCTGGGCGCCGCGCGCTCCGCGGCGGGCGGCGTGGCGTTGCCACAAGAACACGGATGTGCCGAACGCCGCAACGCCCAGGCCTGCCACGGTGGTCGGCCGCCAGGTCTGAAGCGACGGCACGGTGAACGCCAGGATGACGGCGACGAGCCAGGCCAGCGTGAACACCGCGATCACCGGCCGCGGATCGAGCAGTGCGTCAGGCAGCGACGGTGGCTGCGGCTCATATGTCATCGGCACCAACCTAGCCCACTGCCGTAGGGTTCGGCCGTGGCCGTGGAGGTTGTCGACGTCGCCGATCCGGCGGATGCACGGGTCGACGACTTCCGCGACCTCAACAGCATCGACCGTCGTCCGGACCTGCCGAGCGGCAAGGGACTGGTCATCGGTGAAGGCGTCCTGGTGGTGCAGCGAATGCTGGGGTCGCGACATCCGCCGTTCGCGTTGATCGGCAACGACCGGCGCCTGCGCGAGCTTCGCGACGACCTTGCCCGCGTGGACATTCCGTATTACCGCGTGGATCCCGAAGTGATGGCACAGGTGGTGGGTTTTCACCTCAACCGGGGCGTGCTCGCGGCCGCGCGGCGACCGCCCCCGCTCAGGCTGCACGACCTGTTCGCGGACACCCGCACGGTGGCCGTGCTGGAGGGTGTGAACGATCACGAGAATCTCGGCTCGATCTTCCGCAACGCGGCGGGCCTCGGCGTGGACGCGGTGCTGTTCGGGCCTGGCTGCGCCGACCCGCTCTACCGGCGGTCTGTCCGGGTGTCGATGGGACACGCCTTGCTCGTGCCGTACGCCGGCGTCGAGAACTGGCCGGACGATCTGGAATTGTTGCGCAAGGATGGTTTTCACGTGCTGGCGATGACACCGGATCCGGCGGCGGCGACGCTGGCCGACGCGATGGCGGCGGTGGGTGACGCCAAGGTGGCGATCCTGGTCGGCGCGGAGGGCCCGGGTCTGACGTTCAACGCGATGCGGGCCAGCGACATGCGGGTGCGGATTCCGATGTCGCGGGGCACGGATTCTTTGAACGTCGCGACGGCTGCAGCGCTGGCGTTCTACGAGCGGGTTAGGGTCGCAGCGATGAGCCGCTTGCGCGAAGAGCATTCGACACGATGAGCGAGCAGAGCACGCCGTGGGGGACGGGGCTGACGGTCGCGGCGTTCGTCGCGGCCATCGCTGGCGCGGCGATCGTGGTGCTGAGCATCGGCGTCGCCCGTGTTCATCCGCTCCTGGCGGTCGCGCTGAACCTCATCGCGGTCGGCGGGCTGGCGCCGACGCTGTGGGGATGGCGCGCGGTTCCGGTGCTGCGCTGGTTCGTGCTCGGCGGCGGCGTCGGTGTCGTCGCCGCATGGCTGGCGCTGCTGGCGATCGCAGCTTAGGTGCTTCGCGGAACTCCTAGCGGTCGCCGCCCGAGCGGACATCGAGCAGGACGTCCTCCAATGCCGGCACGGCGGGCCTGCGGCGGCGCGGCTTTTTCGGCGCCGGCGCCTCTTCAGGCGTTGGCTCGTGCGTCGGCTCCGGCGGAGGGGCCTGGTCGAAGTCGAGTTGTGCCACGGGTGCCACCGGCCGCAGCGGACGGTCGAAGTTGGGGTCGATCAGTTCCTTCGCTGCGTCGTCGAGCGCAGTGGCGGTGCCGCCGTGTGCGCCGGGGGTGAACCGGAAGTGCGCGGCGTTCTGCGAGCGGCCGGCCTGCCATGTCAGCTGCACGGTCCAGCGGCCGTCGGCGTTCTTCCACGCGTCCCACGTCGTCGCGTCGTGGTCCAGGCCCCTGCCCACCAGAGCGGCGGCCACCGTTTCCAGCAGCGTCTGAACCGAGGGACCGTCGGCGAGCACCGGGTGCGACGCGGTTGCCAGCTCGGCGGCGCGGGAGCGCTCCAACAGCACCGGGTGTGCGAACCGCTCCACCCGCGAGGCGTCCACCCCCGCCGAGGCAGCGACCTGCTCTACCGAAGCACCGGCGCGAATACGGGCCTGAATTTCCTTGGGACTGAGCACGTTTGTGACCTCGATGTCGATTTCACTCTGGGTGCTGCGGGCGCCCTCCGCCCGCACAACCGCACGCAGGCGCTCGTCGACGCGCACCAGAAACTTCTCGCCGGGTCGCGTGCTCTCGCAGATGACGTGTTTGCCGTCGACATCGAGGCCGATGACCGTGAGTTCTCGCATGCCGACCTCCTCCGGGCCGAAATACTCAGGCCCGTCAGGTGCGCACTCTAAACCAGCACCGGCCCGAACTGGCGCTGACACGCGGAGGCCGGCTACAGCCGCTCGACCACCCAGTCGACGCACTCGGTGAGCGCGCTCACGTCGTCGGGTTCGACCGCCGGGAACATCGCCACCCGCAACTGGTTGCGGCCGAGTTTGCGGTACGGCTCGGTGTCGACGATGCCGTTGGCCCGCAGCACCTTGGCAACCACGTTGGCATCGACCTCGTCGGCGAAGTCGATGGTGCCGACCACCTGAGACCGCAGCGCGGGATCGGTGACGAACGGCGTCGTGTACGACGTTGCCTCCGCCCAGGAGTACAGCCGTTGCGACGAGTCGGCGGTGCGCTTGACGGCCCAGTCCAGGCCGCCGTTGCCGTTCAGCCAGTCGAGCTGTTCGGCCAATAGCACCAGCGTTCCGATCGCCGGGGTGTTGTAGGTCTGGTCCTTGCGGCTGTTGTCCAAGGCGATCGGCAACGACAGGAAGTCCGGCGCCCAGCGCCCGGATGCGCCGATCGACTCGATGCGTTGCACTGCCGCCGGGCTCAACAAAGCCAGCCACAGTCCGCCGTCGCTGGCGAAATTCTTCTGCGGCGCAAAGTAATACGCGTCGGCGTCGGCGATGTCGACCGGCAGGCCGCCGGCACCGGAAGTCGCGTCGATCACGATCAACGCGCTCTCCGAGCCGACGGGCCGGCGCACCGGGACGGCCACACCGGTCGAGGTTTCGTTGTGTGCCCAGGCGATCACGTCGACGGACGGATCCGAGCGCGGCTCCGGCGCGCTGCCCGGTTCGGCCTTGTCGACGATCGGTTCGCCGACGAACGGGTTCTTCTCCACCGCGTTGGCGAACTTGGAGCTGAACTCCCCGTACGCCAGATGCAGCGAGCGCTTGTCGATCAGCCCGAACGCCGCGGCGTCCCAGAACGCGGTCGCGCCGCCGTTGCCTAGCGCCACCTCGTAGCCGTCGGGCAGGGAGAACAGGTCGGCCAGCCCGGACCGGACACGGCCGACCAGGTTCTTCACGGGGGGCTGCCGGTGGGACGTGCCGAACAGCGGGGCGGCGGTGGTGGCCAGGGCCTGCAGCTGGTCGGGGCGCACCTTCGACGGGCCCGATCCGAATCTTCCGTCCTTCGGTTTGATCGAGTCGGGGATCGTGAGCGTGTCATGGGCCATGGCCCCAGGCTAGTGATCGCCAAGCCGCGCCCCGCCAGGTAGTGAGGTGCTCAATTCGGGCTCGCACCGCCTGGCGTTGAATTCGGCATGGGTTTTAGCTGTCGGCGATCGGGCACTGCTTCAACCATGAGCACCGTTCCCCCGATCGAACTCAACGACGGGAACCGCATTCCCCAGCTGGGCTTCGGCGTGTATCAGATCGAGCCCGGCGACACTGCGGACGCGGTGCGCATGGCCCTCGAGGTCGGTTACCGCCACATCGACACCGCGCAGATGTACGGCAACGAGGAGGGGGTGGGACAAGGCATTCGCGACGCCGGCCTGAACCGCGCCGACGTCTTCGTCACCAGCAAGCTCAACAACGGTTTCCACCGACCCGACGACGCCCGGCGCGCGTTCGACGAAACCCTGCGCAAGCTGCGGGCCGACTACGTCGACCTGTTCCTGATCCACTGGCCGCTGCCGACGCTCTACGACGGCGATTTCGTCTCGACGTGGAAGACCCTCGAAGAGTTCGCGAAGGACGGGCGGGCCCGCAGCATCGGCGTCTCCAACTTCCAGCCAGGCCACCTGGACCGGCTGGCGGGCGAAACCACGACGGTGCCTGCGGTCAACCAGGTCGAGATCCACCCCTACTTCGCCAACGAACAGGTGCGCGGATATGGCCGGCAGCATGGCATCGCCACCGAGGCATGGTCGCCCATCGCGCAGGGCAAGGTGCTCAACGACCCGGTGATCACCCGCATCGCGGATTCGGTCGGCAGATCGCCGGCACAGGTGGTGCTGCGCTGGCATGTCCAACGCGGCGACGTCGTATTCCCGAAGTCGGTGACCCCGGAGCGGATCAGGTCCAACTTCGAGATCTTCGACTTCGAGCTCGGCGACGACGAGATCGAGGCCGTCTCCGGCCTGGACCGCGGCGAAAACGGGCGTATCGGACCTCATCCCGACGAATTCGACTTCGTCCCGTGAGTGTGATTCGGGTCACATGGCAGGCGCCAATGGCCAGACCGTCACAGTGCTCCGCGGAGTGTAGACAGTTATCCGGTACCGACGGTACCGTTCGACACGAAGCCCATTGATGTAAACAGCACCAGGGGAGGCCCAGATGGCTCGCACTCGCACTGTCAGGCGCTGGAAAACCAACATGGAAGTCGGCGACGACCAGGAGTACGTCGAAACCCTGGCCACCCTCTCGGAGGGTTCCGTGCGCCGCAACTTCAATCCCTACACCGACATCGACTGGAACGACCCGGAATTCGCGGTGACGGAAAACGACCCGCGCTGGATCCTGCCGGCGACCGACCCCCTCGGCCGCCATCCGTGGTACCAGGCACAGCCGGTGGAGAAGCAGATCGCGATCGGCATGTGGCGCCAGGCCAACGTGGCCAAGGTCGGTCTGCACTTCGAGAGCATCCTGATCCGCGGCCTGATGCAGTACACGTTCTGGGTGCCCAACGGGTCACCCGAGTACCGCTACTGCCTGCACGAGTCGGTCGAAGAGTGCAACCACACGATGATGTT
>JBAPQQ010000265.1:0-5594 GCA_049280695.1 Mycobacterium sp. | reverse complement strand
GGATCAGCGGGCGCACCAGCCGCGTGAGCCGGCCGTCGCCGCGGGCCAGCACCAGCGCCAGCGGCACCCCCAGGATCAGGCACAAGGCGGTGCTTGCTGCAGCGGTGCGCAGGCTCAGCAGCAGCGCGGCGCGTGACGCCGGACTGCTGATCAGCCCCGCGAAGTTCGGCCAGTCGACTCTGGCCGCCATCGCCACCAGCGGCAGCCCGACGAACACGACACCGACGACCGCGGGGATGTAAAGCCACGCCGGCAGCCCGGCCGGTCGGGTCACGGATCAGACCCTAACGCGTCGAACCGTGCTCTCCGGCGTGCCCAACCTGGACCGATAGCTACCGTCCAGTAACATAGTCCGGACACCCAACCGTTGCACAGCGAGGAGGCATGCGATGGAGGTGCTTGTCACGGGCGGCGACACCGAGCTGGGCCGCACGATCGCCGAGACCTTCCGCGACGACGGGCACCGCGTGGTGATCGTCGGCGCCCGCCGCGACGAACTGGAAATCAACGCCAAAGAACTCGACGTCGACGCTGTGACGTGCAACTGCACCGATCCCGCCAGCCTCGCGGATGCAGTTCCGCTGCTGCCGCATCACCTGGACACGATCGTCAACGTGCCGGCCCCGTCGTTCGACCGCGGCGACCCGCGCACGTACACGCTGGCCCAGCGGGCCGCGGTGTGGCACGACAACCTGGATGCCACCGTGCTCGCGGCCGTGCTGATGGTCAACGCGATCGGGGATCACCTGCACTCCGGCGGCTCGATCGTCAACGTCGTCGCCGAGAACCCTCGGGACGGCAGCCCCGGGGGCGCCGTCAAGGCCGCGCTGTCCGACTGGACCGCCGGCCAGGCGGAGTTCTTCGGCACCCGCGGAATCACGATCAACACCGTGGCGTCGGGCCGCGGCGCGCAGGCCGGCTACGAGGGTCTGTCCACCGGCGTTCCCGACAGCGCCGGCGGCGAAATCGCCCGCCTCGCATTGTTTTTGACGACCTTGGCGGCACGGCACATCACCGGTCAGACGCTGCACGCCAGTCACGGCGCGCTCGCCCACTGGGACTGACCCCGGCAGGCGGCTAGGGTCGGATCCGTGACGATTCGACTCGGCTACCAGATCCCCAACTTCTCGTACGGCACACCGGTGTCGGAGCTGTTTCCGACCGTGCTCCGCCAAGCCAGGGAAGCCGACGAAAGCGGATTCGACGCCGTGATGGTGATGGACCACTTCTACCAACTGCCGATGCTCGGCGCGCCCGAGGAACCGATGCTGGAGGCCTACACCGCACTGGGCGCGCTCGCGACTGCCACCGACAACGTCAAGCTGGGCACGCTGGTGACCGGCAACACCTACCGCAACCCGGCGCTGCTCGCCAAGATCATCACCACGCTGGACGTGGTCAGCGGCGGCCGCGCGGTGCTGGGCATCGGCACCGGCTGGTTCGAGCTCGAGCACCACAACCTGGGTTTCGAGTTCGGGACCTTCACCGACCGGTTCAACCGGCTGGAGGAGACATTGCAGATCATCGTGCCGATGATCAAAGGTGAGCGGGTGACGTTCTCCGGGGACTGGTACCACACCGACGAAGCGTTTGCGAATCCCCGTCTGCGCGAACATATTCCGCTGCTGATCGGCGGCCGAGGAGAGAAGAAGACGTTCCGGCTGGCCGCGCAGCACTTCGACCACCTCAACATCATCGGCGGGTTCGACGAACTGCCCCGCAAGCTGGACGCGTTGAGGCAGCGGTGCGACGAGGTCGGCCGCGACCCGTCGACCCTGGAGACCAGCATGCTGGTCACGGCGCTGATCGACGACAACGCGTCGGTCGAGGCGATCCCGGGCCCGATGACGCAGCGCATGGTGGCGGGCAGTGCCGAATCGGTGGCCGAGCAGATCAAGACCAAGGCGATCGACGCGGGCCTGGACGGGGTGATCGTCAACCTCGCGTACTACTCCCCCGGAGTCGTCGCGAAGCTGGGCGAGGCGCTCAAGCCGCTGGTGAGCTGACAGCAGCAACACCCCCGCAGGTGGTGAATACCACTGGGTATACCCGCGACTGCTGGCAGTCGCCCGACTACCGTGGAGGTGGTCCACCTTGTTCGTGCCTGTCGAGGAGCCACCTATGAGCGCGCAGCCCCCGGCTACTGCCGAACCGAAACGCCGGCATCAGGTCGTCGTCATCGGTTCGGGGTTCGGCGGGCTCAGCGCGACCAAGGCCCTCCGGCGCGCGGACGTCGACATCAAGCTCATCGCCAAGACCACCCACCACCTGTTCCAGCCGCTGCTGTACCAGGTCGCCACCGGCATCATCTCCGAAGGCGAGATCGCGCCGGCGACGCGGGTGATCCTGCGCCGGCAGAAGAACACCCAGGTCCTGCTCGGCGACGTCATCAGGATCGACCTGCGCAACCAGAAGGTGACGTCGGAACTGTTGGGCCACACCTACGTCACCCCTTACGACACGTTGGTGGTCGCGGCCGGCGCGGGTCAGTCGTACTTCGGCAACGACCATTTCGCCGAGTTCGCCCCGGGCATGAAGACCATCGACGACGCGCTCGAGCTGCGCGCCCGGATCCTGTCGGCGTTCGAGCAGGCCGAACGGTCCAGCGATCCCACCCGGCGGGAGAAGCTGTTGACGTTCACCGTCGTCGGCGCCGGGCCCACCGGCGTCGAGATGGCGGGGCAGATCGCGGAGCTGGCCGACCACACGCTCGAGGGCACCTTCCGCCACATCGACTCGACCAAGGCGCGGGTGATCCTGCTGGACGCCGCGCCTGCGGTACTTCCACCGATGGGCGAGAAGCTGGGCAAGAAGGCGGCCGCCCGGCTGGAGAAGATGGGCGTGGAGATCCAGCTCAACGCGATGGTCACCAACGTCGACCGCAACGGGCTCACCGTCAAGGACTCCGACGGCACCACACGCCGCATCGAGTCGGCCTGCAAGGTGTGGTCGGCAGGCGTCTCGGCCAGCCCGCTGGGCAAGCAGCTGGCCGACCAGAGCGGGGCCGAGCTCGACCGGGCCGGACGGGTGAAAGTGTTGCCGGACTTGACGGTTCCGGGTCACCCGAACGTCTTCGTGATCGGCGACATGGCGTACGTCGACGGCGTGCCGGGCATGGCGCAGGGCGCGATCCAAGGTGCCAAGTATGCGGCGTCGTGCATCAAGTCGGAGCTCAAGGGCGCCGATCCGGCCGAGCGTGAGCCGTTCCAGTACTTCGACAAGGGATCGATGGCCACGGTGTCGCGGTACAGCGCGGTCGCGAAGATCGGTCCGCTGGAATTCGGCGGCATCGTCGCGTGGTTCGCGTGGCTGGTGCTGCACCTCGTGTACCTCGTGGGGTTCAAGACGAAGGTCACCACGCTGTTGTCCTGGTTCGTCACGTTCATCGGCCGCAACCGAGGTCAGCTGACGGTCACCGAACAACAGGCGTTCGCCCGAACGCGGATCGAACAGCTCGAAGAGATCGCCGCCACGGTGCAGAGCGAAGCGGCCAGTTAGCTATATCTGCTCGAGGTTCTGCAACCGCACCTGTCCCCGCGCGATCATCCGGTCGTTCTCGTCGGTGATCGTGACCAGCCACAGCTGCTGACACCGGCCGCGGTGAATCGGCGTCGCCACCGCATCCACCGTCCCCCCGCCGATGGCCCGCAGGAAGTCGGTGTTGTTGTTCACTCCGACGACGGTGCCGCCGCCGTTCTCGGACAGCCAGACGTGGCCGCAGACGCTGGACAGGCTTTCGACGATCGCGCAGTAGACGCCGCCGTGGACGATTCCCCAGGGCTGCAACAGCTTCTCGGTGATGTCCAGGCGGGCGCGCCCTTCGTCCGGGGTGATCTCCACGTACGTCAACCCGATCTCGCTGTCGAATCCTTCGCCGATGTCGGGTGGTGGCTGCGTGGGCACACAGGAGTGTCTACACGCAGCAACGACTGCGACGGGAGACGGGGCCCCGCGTCGATCACCCGCGGGGCCCCGTTGGGGGTGGGCCGGAAGTCCTGCAGCCCTCAGGACTCCGCGCGGCCCGTCAGGTCACTCGTTGCACGCCGCGGACCGGCAGCCCGAAGCTCGCGAAGGCGTCCAGCACCGCCTGTCCCCGTTGCATTCCCGTCTCTTCGCACGTGCCGGCCAGCTGCGGAATGCGCGTGCCCGCGGTGACGACCGCGGAACCGACCATCCCCCACATCGTGGAGACGGCGAGCGCGCCGCCGCTGACGTCGTGCACCCGAGCGAACAGCGGCGACAGTGCCCGATGGCAACGGTGAGCCGTCCAGGTGGCCAGCGCCGGCAAGTTCGGCAGCCGGACAACGCCGTTGCCGTCGACGGGATCGGTCGGCAGTGCCCGCAGGGTGGCGTCCACGACGCCGACCCAGTCGATGTCGCCCTCGGAGTCGCAGTGCACCCACAGGTTCTCCAGGCCCGGATCCCACGCGCGGCCTTCCAGAATGACCAGCGCGACCACGCGTCCCACCACCGCGTAGGCGAGGGCGGCGGCCAGCTGCGCGGCGGCCGCGCGGGCATCCGTCTGGTCGGCGGACATGGTGTACATCCTCTGCAACCGGTCCGTGGTCACCGCCGATGACAGCGGCAACCACCGCCTGCGACCGACGTCGGCCATCACTGCGACGCCGTAGACCCGCGGGCATTCCGGGCACAGCTCGCGAAGCCGGCGGCTGGATGCGCGCAGTGGGGTCGGCGCTTCGGGCGCCATTCCGGCGATCAGCGGGTCTTCGATCAGCAGCGTCATCTGGACTCCAGTATTAGGGTAGGCTAACCATAATGCATGCCCGCGAGTCATGCCAACCGGAACCGCGTACGACGCGCAGTAGTACCCTTAGGTTCACAGCCGCAGGAGATGATCACCATGGCCAAGTTGACTCGGTTGGGTGAACTCGAGCGCGCGGTCATGGACTATCTGTGGTCGTCGCCAGAGCCCCAGACCGTCCGGCAGGTGCACGAGGCGCTGGCCGCGCAACGCGACCTGGCCTACACCACGATCATGACCGTGTTGCAGCGGCTTGCGAAGAAGAATCTCGTCATCCAGCACCGCGACGACCGCGCCCACCGCTACGCGCCGACTCGCGGTCGCGACGAGCTCGTCGCAGGTCTGATGGTCGACGCCCTCGATCAGGCGGCAGACTCCGGAAGCCGCGAGGCTGCGCTGGTGCACTTCGTGGAACGCGTCGGCGCCGACGAAGCCGCGGCGCTGAGGCGAGCGCTGGCAGATCTGGAGGCGAAACACCAGCCACCCGGTGAGAGTCCGGACTAGGGCTGAGAGACTTACCGCGTGTCCGCGCTGGCCTTCGCACTCGTCGCGCTGACCTTCGCTGGTCCTGTCCCGGAGATGCTCGCCCGGGCCTCCTGGCCGATGCGTGCCCCGCGGGCCGGGGTCGTGCTGTGGCAGGCCGTTGCGGTCGCTGCGGTGCTGTCGGCGTTCAGCGCCGGCATCGCGATCGCCGTCCGGTTGTTCGTGCCCGTGCTCGACGGCCGGCCTGTCACCGACGAGGTGCGCGGCACGGGCTTCCCGCTGTGGCTGGCCTACGTCACCGTCTTCGCGATCACGCTGATGATCGGTGCGCGCCTGGTGACCGCGGTAC
>JBAPQQ010000264.1:0-18678 GCA_049280695.1 Mycobacterium sp. | reverse complement strand
TTCCTGAACTGGGAAGGGCGGCACCGACCGTTCGAGCCGGCCTTGCGCAACACCGGCGCGTTCTCGGACATGCGAGTGCTGAACATGATCGCCGACGAGATGGGCGTGGATCTCGGCCTGCCCACTGCCGCCGCGGCGCGCGACGAGCTTGCCGCGCTTGGACTCTGGAGCGGCGAGCGACCCGAGCCGCCGCAGGTGCGCGCTGCTGACGCGCCGCAACCGGGCAGCGGCCAGGCGGTATTGGCGAGTTGGCGGATGCTGCTGGACAACGGCCGCCTGCAAGACGGCGAACCCCATCTGGCCGGTACCGCGCGCCGGCCGGTAGCGCGGTTGTCGGCGACCACCGCGGCCGAAATCGGCGCCGCCGAAGGCGATTCGGTGCGGGTGAGCACCGAGTCGGGCTCGGTGGTGCTACCGCTGGAGATCGCCGATCTCCCCGAGCGGGTGGTGTGGGCGCCGATGAACTCCGCGACCTCGGCGGTACACCAGAAGTTGCGGGTGACCGAGGGTGCGGTCGTGACGATCGAGGTGGCGGCGTGAGCATGTTCGGGCATGACCCGTGGTGGCTGGTGATCGGCAAGGCCGTGGCTGTCTTCGCTTTTCTGCTGCTCACCGTGCTGGCCGCGATCGTGATCGAGCGAAAAGTGCTGGGCCGCATGCAGATGCGGTTCGGCCCGAACCGGGTGGGCCCCTTCGGGCTGCTGCAGAGCCTCGCGGACGGCATCAAGCTGGGCCTGAAGGAGGGTTTGATCCCCGCCGGCGTCGACAAGCCGGTGTACCTGCTGGCGCCGGCGATCTCGGTGATCCCCGCGTTCATGGCGTTCGCGGTCATCCCGTTCGGGCCACTGGTGTCGGTCTTCGGGCACACCACCCCGCTGCAGTTGACCGACCTGCCTGTCGCGGTGCTCTACGTCCTGGCGGTCACATCGGTGGGCGTGTACGGTATCGTGCTGGCCGGGTGGGCGTCGGGGTCGACGTATCCGCTGTTGGGCGGGTTGCGCTCCAGCGCCCAGGTGATTTCGTATGAGATCGCGATGGCGCTGTCGTTCGCGGCGGTGTTCCTCTACTCGGGCACCATGTCGACGTCGGGCATCGTGGTCGCCCAGGACCGCGTGTGGTTCGTGTTCCTGCTGCTGCCGTCGTTTCTGATCTACGTCACCTCGATGGTCGGCGAGACCAACCGCGCCCCATTCGATCTCCCGGAGGCCGAGGGCGAACTGGTCGGCGGGTTCCACACCGAGTACTCGTCGCTGAAGTTCGCGATGTTCATGCTCGCCGAATACGTCAACATGACCACCGTGTCGGCACTGGCCACCACCCTGTTCCTGGGCGGGTGGCACGCGCCGTGGCCGTTCAACATGATCGACGGCGCCAACAGCGGGTGGTGGCCGGTGCTGTGGTTCACCGCCAAGGTGTGGGGTTTCTTGTTCCTGTTCATGTGGCTGCGCGCCAGCCTGCCGCGGCTGCGCTACGACCAGTTCATGGCATTGGGCTGGAAGGTGCTGATTCCGACCTCGCTGGTATGGGTGATGATCGTCGCCACCGTGCGGACGCTGCGCGCGGAGGGATACCACTCGTGGGCGGTGGCGCTGCTCGCCGCGAGCCTGGCGGGCGGTATCGCGCTGCTGTGGTCGTTCCGGAACCTGGTGCGCGGCAAGACCCGGGCCATCGAGAGGGACACCACGATGTCGTCGTACAGCGAGTTCCCCGTGCCTCCGCTACCCGAGAAGAAAGCCGCCGATGCCTAAGTTCCTCGACGCGATCGCCGGGTTCGGCGTCACGTTTTCGACGATGTTCAAGAAGCCCATCACCGAGCAGTACCCGGAGAAGCCGGGGCCGGTGGCGCCGCGGTATCACGGCCGGCACCAGCTGAACCGGTATCCCGACGGGCTGGAGAAGTGCATCGGCTGCGAACTGTGCGCGTGGGCGTGCCCGGCCGACGCGATCTACGTCGAAGGCGCGGACAACACCGAGGAAGCACGGTATTCGCCCGGCGAGCGCTACGGGCAGGTGTATCAAATCAATTATCTGCGGTGCATCGGCTGCGGCCTGTGCATCGAGGCGTGCCCGACGCGGGCGCTGACGATGACCAACGACTACGAGATGGCCGACGACAACCGAGCCGACATGATCTACGGCAAGGACAAGCTGCTGGCGCCGTTGCTGTCCGACATGCTCGCCCCGCCCCATCCGATGGCGCCCGGTGCCACCGACGAGGACTACTACCGCGGCAACATCACGCCAAGTCACGCGGAGACGACGCAGTGACGACGCTGCTGGCCGAGGCGGTGACGCGCACGGGCACCGGTGAGGCCGCACTGTTCTGGGTCTTGGGCACGGTCGCGGTGATCGGCGCGCTCGGGATGGTGATGGCGTCCAAAGCGGTGTACTCGGCGATGTTCTTGGCGATGACGATGATCGTGCTGGCGGTGTTCTACTTCGCCCAGGACGCGGTGTTCCTGGGTGTGGTGCAGGTGGTGGTCTACACCGGCGCGGTGATGATGCTGTTCCTGTTCGTGATGATGCTGATCGGCATCGACACTGCCGAGTCGCTGGTGGAAACCATTCGGGGACAACGCATTGCCGCGATCCTGGCCGGGCTGGGCTTCGGAGTACTGCTGATCGCCGGCATCGGGACCACGTCGACGGCGTTCGCCGGGCTGGCCGAAGCGAATGCCGGCGGCAACGTGGAGGGCTTGGCGGTGCTGATCTTCACCCGCTACCTGTGGGCGTTCGAGGTCACCAGTGCGCTGCTGATCACCGCCGCACTCGGTGCGATGGTGCTGGCGCACCGGGAACGCTTCGACCGCCGCAAGACCCAGCGCGAGCTGTCCCAGGAGCGCTTCGCCGGTCAGGGCCGGCCCACTCCCCTGCCCGGCCCGGGCGTCTACGCCCGGCACAACGCGGTCGACAGGCCCGCGCTGCTTCCCGACGGTTCGTTCGCCGACGTGTCGGTGTCGAAGATCCTGACGCCGCGCACGATGGACTTGACCGGAAACGGTGCGCCCGAAAGGAGCGGCCGGTGAATCCGCTGAACTACCTGTACCTGTCGGCGTTGCTGTTCACGATCGGCGCGGCAGGAGTGTTGTTGCGGCGCAACGCGATCGTGATGTTCATGTGTGTGGAGCTGATGCTCAACGCGGCGAACCTGGCCTTCGTCACGTTCGCCCGCATGCACGGCAACCTCGACGGTCAGGTGGTGGCCTTCTTCACGATGGTAGTGGCAGCCTGCGAGGTCGTCATCGGACTGGCCATCATCATGACCATCTTCCGTGCCCGCCGCTCGGCTTCGGTCGACGACGCCAACCTGCTCAGGCACTGATATGGGCGATCTGAGCTGGTTGTTGTTGGCGCTGCCCGCATTCGGGGCGATCGTGCTGCTGTTGGGCGGGCGGCGCACCGACCGGTGGGGGCACCTGCTGGGGTGTGCGACCGTGCTCGGCGCATTCGCCGTCGGAGTGGTGCTGTTCACTGACCTGCTCGGCCGCCACGGCGAGGACCGCGCGATCCACCTCGCCGGCTTCTCGTGGGTGCCCGTGGGCGGGCTGAAGGTGGACTTCGGGCTTCTGCTTGACCCGCTGTCGATATGTTTCGTCCTGCTGATCACCGGCGTCGGCTCGCTGATTCACATCTACTCGATCGGCTACATGGCCGAAGACCCCGATCGCCGACGGTTTTTCGCGTACCTCAACCTGTTCGTCGCGGCGATGCTGCTTCTGGTGCTCGCCGACAACTACCTCGGCTTGTACGTCGGCTGGGAAGGCGTCGGCCTGGCGTCGTATCTGCTGATCGGCTTCTGGTACCACAAGCCGTCGGCCGCGACCGCCGCCAAGAAGGCGTTCGTCGTCAACCGGGTCGGCGACATCGGGCTGGCGATCGCGATGATGGTCATGTTCGCCACCTTCGGCACGATCTCGTTCGCCGGTGTGTTCGACGCGACGGGAGCCACGAGCGAGGGGGTGCTGACCGCGCTCGGGCTGCTGCTGCTGTTGGCTGCCTGCGGCAAGTCCGCGCAGGTGCCGCTGCAGTCCTGGCTCGGCGACGCGATGGAAGGCCCCACTCCGGTGTCGGCGCTCATCCACGCGGCCACCATGGTGACCGCCGGGGTGTACCTGATCGTGCGGTCCAACCCCATCTATGACCTCGCGCCGGGTGCGCAGGCCGGCGTCGTGGCCGTCGGCGCCGTCACGCTGTTGTTCGGCGCCATCATCGGCTGCGCGAAGGACGACATCAAGAAGGCGCTGGCCGCCTCGACGATGAGCCAGATCGGCTACATGGTGCTCGCCGCCGGACTCGGGCCGGCCGGCTACGCGTTCGCGATCATGCACCTGCTCACCCACGGCTTCTTCAAGGCCGGGCTGTTCCTGGGTGCCGGGTCGGTGATGCACGCGATGGGCGACGAGGTCAACATGCGCCGCTACGGTGGGTTGCGCACCGTGCTGCCGATCACCTACGTGACGTTCGGGCTGGCCTATCTGGCGATCATCGGCGTACCGCCGCTATCCGGGTTCTTCTCGAAAGATCCGATCATCGAAACCGCTTTCGCGGCAGGCGGGTTCAAGGGCGCCGTGCTGGGCGGAGCGGCGCTGCTGGGTGCGGGCATCACCGCGTTCTACATGACGCGGGTGATGCTGATGACGTTCTTCGGCGAAAAGCGCTGGGACAGCTCAGCCGTGCATCCGCACGAGTCGCCGCGGGTGATGACGTGGCCGATGATCGTGCTCGCGCTCGGGTCGGTGGCCGCCGGCGGGTTGCTCGCGATCGGCGGCACGCTGCAGCACTGGCTCGAGCCGGTGGTCGGCGCTCACGAGGAAGTCACGCATGTGATGCCGGTCTGGGTAACCACCGCCACCACACTCGGCGTCGTCGCCGTCGGCATCGCGATCGCCTACCGCTTGTACGCCAGGCGTCCGGTGCCCGAGCTGGCGCCCGCCGGGTCGGCGCTGACCGTTGCGGCACGAAAAGACCTCTACGGCGACGCCTTCAATGAAGAAGTGTTCATGCGCCCCGGCGCCGACTTCACCCGGACGTTGGGCCGCGTCGACGACAAGGGCATCGACGGCAGCGTGACGGGGCTGGCCGCGGCGATCGGCCGGTTGTCGGGGACACTGCGCCAGGCCCAAACCGGTTTCGCGCGTTCCTACGCGTTGTCCATGTTCGCCGGCGCCGCGCTCGTCGTCGCCGCAATCCTGGCGGTGAACCTGTGGTGAATGTCCCCTGGCTTTCCATCCTGTGGCTGCTGCCGGTGGCCGGAACCGCGCTGATCATGCTGCTGCCCCCGGCGCGGCGCGCGCTGGCGAAGTGGGTGGGACTGGTCGTGGCGCTGGCGGTGCTGGCAGTGGCCGTGGTGCTGGCGATCTCCTTCGACACCAACGGGCCCCAGTACCAGTTCGTCGAAACACGGCAGTGGATACCGGCTTTCGGCACCGGCTATTCGCTCGGCCTGGACGGCATCGCGCTGGCGCTCGTCGTGCTGACGGCGGTTCTGGTGCCCATTCTGCTGGTGGCCGGCTGGAATGACGCCGGCGAACGCAAGCGGGCCGCTCACACCTACGTCGCGCTGATCCTGGCCGTCGAGGCGATGGTGCTGATTTCCCTTGTTGCACTTGACGTCCTGCTGTTCTACGTCTTCTTCGAGGCCATGCTGATCCCGATGTACTTCCTGATCGGCGGCTTCGGGAGCGGAGAGCAGCGCTCCAAGGCTGCGGTGAAGTTCCTGCTGTACAACCTGTTCGGCGGGCTGATCATGCTCGCCGCCGTGATCGGCTTGTACGTGGTGACGACCCACAGCGGTGCGGGCACGTTCGACTTCCGCGAGATCGTCGCGCTGGCGACAAGCGGTCAGCTGGGCGTCGACCCCATTGTGCTCAACGCGCTGTTCCTGGGCTTCATGTTCGCGTTCGCGATCAAGGCGCCGCTGTGGCCGTTCCATGCCTGGCTCCCCGACGCCGCCGTGCAGTCCACACCGGCCACCGCCGTGCTGATGATGGCCGTCGTCGACAAGGTCGGCACGTTCGGCATGTTGCGCTACTGCCTGCAGTTGTTCCCCGACGCGTCGAGAACGTTTGCGGCGCTGATCATCACGCTGTCGGTGGTCGGCATCGTCTACGGCGCAATCCTGGCGATCGGGCAAACCGACGTGATGCGGTTGATCGCCTTCACGTCGATCAGCCACTTCGGCTTCATCATCCTGGGCATCTTCGCCATGACCAGCCAGGGCCAGACCGGATCCACGCTCTACATGGTCAACCACGGCATCTCGACCGCGGCGCTGTTCCTGATCGCCGGCTTCCTGGTGTCACGGCGCGGCAGCCGCGCGATCGCCTCGTTCGGCGGGGTGCAAAAGGTCGCGCCGGTGCTGGCCGGCACCTTCCTGGTGGCCGGCTTGGCGACGCTCTCGTTGCCCGGGCTGGCGCCGTTCATCAGCGAATTCCTGGTGCTCATCGGGACATTCACGCGCTACCAGGCTGCCGCCGTCATCGCATCCATCGCGCTGGTGCTGTCTGCGATCTACGTGCTGTGGATGTATCAGCGGATGATGACCGGCCCGGTCAAAGACGGCAACGAGCGCCTGCGTGACCTGGTTCCCCGCGAGCTCGTGGTGGTAGCGCCGCTCATCCTGCTGCTGCTGGTGCTGGGCATCTACCCCAAGCCGGCGCTCGACGTCATCGACCCCGCCGTCAACCACACACTGACCACCATCGGCCAACATGACCCGGCTCCGTCGGTGACCCCGGCGAGAACAGCAGAGGGACAGCACAAATGAGCATTCCCGCGCCGAGCGTCGAGTACGCCCTGGTGTCACCCATGCTGATCGTGTTCGGCGCGGCCGTCGCCGGTGTGCTCGTCGAAGCGTTCATACCGCGCCGGATGCGCTACCCGGTCCAACTCGTGCTGAGCCTCGGCGCTTCGGTGGCGGCACTGGTCGCGGTGGTTGTCGTGGCCCGCGGCCTGGACCTGCCCGGCCACATTACAGTGGCGGACTCTGTTGCGGTCGACGGGCCGACGCTGTTGCTGCAAGGCACGCTGCTGATCGTCGGGATCCTCGGGCTCATGCTGATCGCCGAACGCCGTATCGGTGTGGAACAGGTAGCGGTTGAGGCGGTTTCGCAGGCGCGCGCCGGCTTAGACGCGTTCACCGCACAGGCGTCGGCCGTGCCGGGCAGCCCGGGTGAACGCGAAGCCGACCGGGCAGGCGCCACCCAGACCGAAGTGTTCCCGCTGACGCTGTTCGCCCTCGCCGGGATGCTGCTGTTCCCAGCGGCCAACGATCTGCTGACGTTGTTCGTCGCGCTGGAAGTGCTGTCGCTGCCGCTGTACCTGCTGTGCGGTCTGGCGCGGCGACGCCGGCTGCTCTCGCAGGAAGCCGCGCTGAAATACTTTCTGCTGGGCGCATTCTCGTCGGCATTCTTCCTGTACGGCATCGCGTTGCTGTACGGATATGCGGGCACGCTGACGCTGTCGGGAGTGGGCGACGCGATCAGCGCGCACGGCGACGACCAGTCGATGGCGTTGATCGGTGTCGCCTTGCTCTCGGTGGGCCTGCTGTTCAAGGTCGGCGCCGTTCCGTTCCACGCGTGGATTCCCGACGTGTACCAGGGCGCGCCGACACCGATCACGGGCTTCATGGCCGCCGCCACGAAGATCGCCGCGTTCGGGGCGACGCTGCGGGTCTTCTACGTCGCGCTGCCGGGCATGCAGGAGCAGTGGCGGCCTGTGATGTGGGCTATCGCAATCCTGACAATGGCCGTCGGAACCATCAGCGCCGTCACGCAATCCGACGTGAAGCGGATGCTGGCCTATTCATCGGTGGCCCACGCCGGGTTCATCCTGACCGGTGTGATTGCCGCGAACCCAACGGGCCTGTCTGCGACGATGTTCTATCTCATCGCTTACGGGTTCAGCACGCTGGGCGCATTCGCGGTCGTATCGCTGGTGCGCAACGCCGACGGCGACGAGGACACCGACATGTCTCGGTGGGCCGGCCTGGGCCGCGAACGCCCACTGGTCGGGGCGATGTTCTCGATGTTTCTGCTGGCATTCGCCGGTATTCCGCTGACCAGCGGGTTCGTCGCCAAGTTCGCGGTGTTCAAGGCCGCCACCGAGGGCGGCGCCGCACCGCTGGTGATCGTCGGCGTGGTGGCCAGCGGTGTGGCCGCCTACTTCTACGTGCGGGTGATCGTGCTGATGTTCTTCACCGACCGCGCCGCCGATCCGCCCCAGGTGGTGGTGCCCGGCGCGTTGAGCAAGTTCGCGATCGCGATCTCGGCGGCCGCGACCATCGTGCTCGGCATCATGCCCCAGCCGCTGCTCGACTTGTGCGACAGCGCAGCGCAGTTCGTGCGCTGATCGCGGGCCGTTCGCTCGCCGAAATTAACGTTATGCAGAAGAAGTGCGAGTGCGGGCCTGCATAACGTGAATCTCGGCGCAGCCGCCGTACCTGGAGGTCATCACGGTGTGGCATCCGCACCAGCACCGAGAGCCAGTCGGCCGGAGAGGATTTCAGCGCGGTCGCATCACACCCCCCACGACGATCGCGGAGGTTTGCGCCACCCACTCGTCGTCGAGATCCTCCCCCGGGCTCAGCAGCAGCCGCAGCATGGTCGCACCGCCGATCACCTCGACCAGCCGGTCCGGGTCCGCCTCGGGGCGGGCGTCCCCTTCGGCGATCGCCCGTCGCACACGATCGTGGACTGCCGCGAAGAGATCGGCAATGCGTTGCATCACCCGGGCATTCAGCTCCGGGTCGCCGGCCATGTCCGCGACCAGGCCCGGCAATGCCGCCCGCACCACCGGTGTGGTGAACACGTCACGGGTGGCCACGACCATCGCGCGCACGTCGTCGGCGAAACTGCTCGACGGCGTGACCAGCGCGGTCGGTGTCGCCGGGAAGGCGGCCTCGTGGACCAGTTCGGCCTTGCTCGACCACCGGCGGTACAGCGCCGTCTTGGTGGTGCCCGCGCGCTCCGCGACCGCGGCCATGGTGACGTTCGCATACCCGATCTCGACGAGCAGTTCCGCCGCCGCCCGCAGGATCGACGCGTCGATGCGCGGATCACGCGGACGCCCCGCCGTGGGGGTCTTGTCAACGGTGGACCATTCTGCTTTCATATCGCTACCAACGGTATCGTAATTATGGAGCGAATGTGTCACGAGATCCGGCCGTCGACGAGGTCAGCCGACTACAACGCTCGACCCGCGACACCAGCGCACTGCCCGAGGTCATGTCGCGGTGGCTGTCCACCGTGTTGCCCGGCGGCGCCGCGCCCGACGTGACCGTCGAAGGCGGTATCGATGCGACCGGGATGTCCTCGGAGACAATCATTCTGCGTGCACGCTGGACGCAAGACGACGAGCCCGCCGAGCAGCGCTTCGTCACCCGCGTCGCTCCCACCGCGCAAGACGTTCCGGTTTTCCCGTCCTATCGGCTGGACCATCAGTTCGAGGTGATCAAGCTGGTCGGCGAGCTCACCGACGTGCCCGTCCCGCAGGTGCGCTGGCTGGAGCCGACGGGCCAGGTGCTGGGGTCGCCGTTCTTTCTGATGGATTACGTCGACGGTGTGGTGCCACCGGATGTGATGCCCTATACGTTCGGCGGCAACTGGTTTCACGACGCTCCGCCGGAGTCTCAGCGGCTGCTGCAGGAATCAACCGTCGATGTGCTGGCGAAGCTGCACGCAATCCCGGACCCGACGTCGACGTTCGGCTTCCTTGGCGACGGCGACGGAAACGCGCTCGAGCGGCACTTCGCGTGGGTGCGGTCCTGGTATGACTTCGCGGTGCCCGACATCGGGCGGTCTCGGTTGCTGGAGCGGACATTCGACTGGCTGCAGGCGAACTGGCCCGCCGAGGTCGCGGCCACCGAGCCGGTGCTGTCGTGGGGTGACGCCCGGATCGGCAATGTGCTGTACCGGGACTTCCGGCCGGTCGCCGTCCTCGACTGGGAGATGACCACCCTCGGGCCGCGTGAGCTCGACGTCGCGTGGCTGATCTTCGCGCACATGGTCTTTCAGGAACTCGCCGGACTGGCGACGCTGACCGGTCTGCCGGACGTGTTGCGCGAGGACGACGTGCGTTCGGAGTACCGTCGGCTGACCGGGGTCGACCTCGGCGACCTGCACTGGTTCTACGTGTACTCGGGTGTCATGTGGGCGTGCGTGTTCATGCGCACCGGTGCGCGCCGCGTGCACTTCGGGGAGGTCGAGAAGCCCGATGACGTGGAATCGCTGTTCTACCACGCCGCGTTGATGAAGCGGCTGATCGGAGAGGACGCGTGATGCAGCGATGAGCGCTCGCGCGAAGAGCAGTCGGCTCGGTCCCGTCGACGAATATCCCGTCCACCAGCTGCCCCAACCGATTGCGTGGCCGGGCTCCAGCGACCGCAACTTCTACGACCGCTCGTACTTCAACGCCCACGACCGCACCGGCGACATCTTTTTGGTCAGCGGAATCGGCTACTACCCCAACCTGGGCGTCAAGGATGCGTTCGTGCTGGTGCGCCGTGCGAATGTGCAGACGGCCGTGCATCTTTCGGATGCGATCGACCAGGAGCGATTGCGCCAGCACGTCATCGGTTACCGCGTCGACGTCGTCGAGCCGTTGCGCAAGCTGCGCATCGTCCTCGAGGAGACCGAGGGAATCGCCGTCGACCTCACGTGGAACGGCCTGTTCGACGCGGTGCAGGAACAGCGGCATGTGCTGCGCACCGGTAACCGGATCACGTTGGACGCCCAGCGATTCGCACAGGTTGGCACCTGGAGCGGGTCGATAGTCATTGACGGCGAGCAGATTTCGGTCGACCCGTCGACGTGGATCGGGTCGCGGGACAGGTCGTGGGGTATCCGCCCGATCGGCGAACCCGAACCGGCCGGGCGCCCGGCGGATCCGCCGTTCGAGGGCATGTGGTGGCTTTATGTGCCGATGGCGTTCGACGACTTCGGGATCGTGCTGATCATCCAGGAGGAGCCGAACGGGTTCCGGTCGCTGAACGACTGCACGCGGATCTGGCGCGACGGACGCGTCGAGCAGCTGGGGTGGCCGCGGGTGAAAATCCACTACCGCTCCGGAACGCGAATACCGACCGGCGCGACGATCGACGCGACGGCCGCCGACGGCACGCCGATGCGCTTCGACGTGGAATCCAAACTGCCCGTGCCGATTCACGTGGGCGGCGGCTACGGGGGCGACTCCGACTGGCTGCACGGCATGTGGAAGGGCGAGAAGTTCACCGAACGGCTGACCTACGACATGACCGACCCGGCTATCGTCGGGCGCGCCGGGTTCGGCGTGATCGATCACGTCGGCCGGGCGGTGTGCCGCGAGGGTGATCGAGAGGCTGAGGGGTGGGGGCTATTCGAGCACGGCGCGCTGGGCCGGCACGATCCGTCGGGGTTTGGCGACTGGCTGTCGGTAGCGCCGTAGGTCTGGTCGAGGTCAGGCTTGATGCACGCTTTTTCGCGATTTCCGTGCAGGTAACCTTATTTCGGCGGTCAGGGGCCGACTCCGCTACTCCTCGGCGGCGCCGACAGGCTGGCCGTCGACGATCTGGTCGAGGTACTCCGACAGCCCGTAGCCCGTGCGACCGGCGCACGACCACTTCGTCATGCCTTCCGAGATGCGCGTGATGAGTTGTTCGCCCTCCGGTGTCGTCCGGCGGTTGCGCAACGGGATCAGGTTCATCACCTTGCCGGTGATCTCGTACGTGTCGTCGGCCGTCGTCGCGGTCACCCGCAACGTCCGGTGGTACTGGTCTGCGCCCTCCCAGTCGGTCGTGATCTTCGCGTCGATGACGTGCTCGTAAGCGCCGTCGCGCAACACCATCCCGGCGTAGCGCCGGGCGCCGTCGCGCGATGCGATGATCGACACGACGAACCCGAAATCGCCACCGAAGTTCGCCGTCAGCCACCGGTACCACCATGGTGCCTGCCAATAGCGCGGGCCCCACGAGTGATCGCGCAAACCGAACCCGTTGACCGCCCACTCCTCGTCGCCCGCACGAATCGTGCCCTTGACCGCCATGTGCTGCTCGTAGTGGCCGCGCGCGAATCCACCGGAGTGATCCTTCGGAAGTGGGGTTCCGTCGTCGTTCACCGGTTCCCCGCCGTACATCGGCGCCACCCCGGTGTGCGTCAGTTCGACGTGTGCGTCGATCCATGGGTTCTCCGCGAACGCTTTTCGCGGATTAGCCATCTGTAACGGCTCGGTGAGCATCACGACCTTCCCGTGGTACGCCGTGCGCAGCTCATCGAAGGGCGTGATCACCTCGAAGCGCGTGCCCCCGGCGTCAAACGCGTCGTTGTTCTGGATTTTCGGACGGTTGAATATGAAGGCGACGCGGCCGTCCGGCAGATAGAGGCACGTCGTCAGCTCCGCGTAGCCTTCGTTCGCGCGGTTGCCGAGACGCAAGAACCCGCCGACGCGCTCGGTGGGGTCGTACACGTTGAAGTACATCGACTCGTTGAAATTCTCTGACGACTCCAACTCATGCATGTACTCGTCTTGCGGTTCCATGCGGATCTTCACCATGACAAGTGGGCTACGCGGTCTTCGCGCTGTCCTCCGCGGAACGGCCGAACACCATCGACTCCTCGAGGCGGTCGAAGCGATGGTCGAGCGAGTCGAGCAGGTAGTTGTGCCGCATGTTCCAGGGCCGGTGGATGCTGGACTTGGGCAGCACGTCCAGCGCGCGCGTGACGTAACCGGCCTGCAGATCCCAGGTGCGCTTCTCCGGCAGGTCCTTGTCGTGCAGGTGCGGATAGGCGTGCGTATAGCCGTGAGACCCCATGAACGCCAACAACTTTGCCACCGACTCGGCATTCATGTCTGCTCGTAACGTCCACGACGCGTTGGTGTAGCCGAGGCACCACGCCATGTTGGGCACGTCGTCGAGCATGTAGCCCTTGTACACGAACCGGTCGTGGGGGCTGACCTTCTCGCCGTCGATGCTCACCGTGATGCCGCCGAGCGCCAGCAGTTGCAGGCCGGTGGCGGTGACGACGATGTCGGCGTCGATGTGCCGGCCCGATGCCAGCGCGATGCCCGTCGCGTCGAAATGGTCGATCTGATCGGTGACCACGTCGGCGCGGCCCTCGGCGATCGACTTGTACACGTCGCCGTCGAGGATCAAGCACAACCGTTCGTCCCACGGGTCGTACCGCGGCTTGAAGTGAGTGTCGATGTCGTAACCCGCGGGCAGGTTCTGCACCGCCATTCGGCGCAGAATCCGCTTCATCAAGCCAGGCGCCTTCTGGGCGAACTGGTAGGTGAACACGTAGAAGAGCGCGAACCGCCAGCGGATCAGCCAGTAGGCAAGCTTGGGCGGCAACAGCTTTCGGAACCAGTTGGCCAACAAGTCGGACTGCTTGGACGAATACAGGTAGGTGGGCGAGCGCTGCAGCATCGTGACGTGGCCGGCCTTCTCGGTGAGCGCGGGAATCAGGCTGATCGCCGTCGCGCCGCTGCCGATCACCACCACCTTCTTGCCGGTGTAGTCCAGCGACTCGGGCCAGTGCTGCGGATGCACCACTTCGCCGCCGAAGTCCTCGATGCCGCGGAACTCCGGCGTGTAGGGATGGTCGTAGTCGTAGTAGCCCGTGCCGAAGTAGACGAACCGGCATTGGTAGGTCTTCTCGGCGCCGTCCTGCTCGGCACGCACCGTCCAGGTATCGGTGTTGCTGTCCCAGTCCGCTGACCGGACGTGGGTGTTCAGCCGGATGTGCTCGGTGATGTGGTGCTTGTCGGCCGTGTCGGCCAGGTACTGCCAGATGTGCCTGCCGTCGGCGATGGCCTCCTCGCGCTGCCACGGCTCGAACGGGAAGCTCAGCGTGAAGATGTCGCTGTCGGAGCGCACACCGGGGTAGCGGAACAGATCCCACGTCCCGCCGAGACGCTCGCGCCGTTCCAGCACCACGTAACTCAGGTCCGGGTTCTTTTCGTGGATTCGGTATGCGGCGTCGATACCTGAGATTCCGGCGCCGATGATCAGCACATCGGCGTACTCGGCTGGATTGGGGGTCATCTTCTCACGATAGGCATTTATCGCCGGGCGGAACAGGAGTTGACTAGGGGCCGTGACTGACACGGAGACAGATGCCGTGATCGTCGGCGCCGGATTCGCCGGGCTGACCGCGGCGCGCGAACTTGTCCAACTCGGCCACGACGTGGTTCTGCTCGAAGGCAGGGACCGCGTGGGCGGCCGGTCATGCACCGGCACGCTTGCCGGCATGCCCGTCGACCTCGGCGCGACGTTCGTCGGCCCGACGCAGGACGAAGTGCTCAAACTGGCCGCCGACCTGGGGCTCCAGACCGTTCCGACCCACGACGACGGCGACAGCCTGATCCGCTGGAAAGGCCGCGTCCAGTCCTACCGGGGTACGACACCGAAGTTGTCGCTGCGCGAACTGCTCGACCTGGGTCGTGTCCGCTGGCATCTGGGCCGGCTGAGTCGGCGGATCTCGCTCGAGGAGCCGTGGACCGCCGAGGGCCCGCTGGATGCCATGTCGGTCGAGGAGTGGCTTGGATCGATCCGCGCGTCGACGGCGGTGCGCGAGCTGATGGCCCTGGTCAGCCGCGTGACGTGGGGAGACGAGCCGGACCGGGTGTCGATGTTGCACGCGGTGCGCTACGTCAAGGCCGCTGGCGGCATGGACCGGATGCTCGACACCCGCGGCGGCGCCCAGCAGGACCGGTTTCCCGGGGGCACGCAGCAGATCGCGCTGCGGATCGCCGACGAGCTCGGCGCGAGGGTACGGCTGAACGCACCGGTGAATCGCCTGGAGTGGCGGGACCTCGCCGGTGTGACGGCGAGCTGGGCGGGCGGCGAGGTGCACGCCAAGTTCGCGATCGTCGCCGTGCCGCCCGAGCATCGTGCCGGCATCCAGTTCTGGCCCGAGCTGCCGTTGGAGTACCGGGAACTCGTCGAACGCTGGCCGCAGGGCAACCTCAGCAAGGCCTACGCGGCATACGAGACACCGTTCTGGCGAGCGAAAGGCCTTTCGGGTCAAGCGCTTTCCGACAGCGGCCCGGTGTTCATCACCTTCGACGTCAGCCCTTCTGACCGTGGCCCTGGAATCCTGCTCGGGTTCGCCGACGCACGCACGTTCGACCCGTTGCCGTCGCCGCACCGCCGTGAGGCTGCGCTGGGCTGTTTCGCCGACATCTTCGGCGACGCGGCACTGGATCCGGTCGACTACCTTGACCACTGCTGGAGCCTGGAGCCCTTCGCTCCGGGCGGGCCCACTGCGGCGGTGCCGCCGGGTTCCTGGACGTTCTTCGGGCCGTGGCTGCGGCGGCCGGTGGGGCCGATTCACTGGGCGGGCACCGAGACCGCCGACGAATGGACCGGGTTTATGGACGGCGCGGTGCGCTCAGGGCGGCGTGCTGCGGCCGAGGTGGCCGGGCGGCTATCCGGCTAGGAACTCGCGCGCTGCGGCGTTCTGACGTAGGCCACCAGCTCGCGCAGATGCTGGTTGACCTCATGCGGACGCTCGAGGATGGCGCAGTGGCCGCCGGGCATCTCAACGAAGCCGGCGAGGTGGGGCACCGCGTCGGCGATCTTGCGTGACTGGCTAATAGGCAGCAGGCGGTCTTTCGTGCTTCCGATCACCAGCGCCGGCACGGTCAGGCCGTCAAGCGGAAGGTGTTGGGGACCAAGGGAATCGGACAGCATCCGGGCGCAGCCGCCACGGCCCGCCGGTGACGTGCCGATGAAGAGTTCGTGGACGAACTCCGCGACCGACGGGTGCGCGTCCGCGCCGACGGCCATCGCCGCGACGAAGCGGCGGCTGGTCCACTTCGCCGCCCGGGGCACCGGCAGCGGCCCGATTGTCCGAAGCACCTGTTCGGCGACGCGGACCCGGGTGGCGGCCAGCAGACCGGGCAGTTGAAGGAGGTTCAGGTGGCGCAGCAGTTCGCCGGTGGTGGTGTTGATGAGCGCGACGGCGTCGGCGCGGTGCGGCACTTTGTCGCGGTAACGGTGCGACCACGCGCTGATGGTGATGCCGCCCATCGAATGTCCGGCGATCACCGCGCGCTCGCGGGGCCGCAGCGTCGCGTCGAGCACGGCCTGCAAATCGCCCGCGAGGTGGTCGAGGCTGTAGTGCTGCCGGTGGCGCGGGATCTCGCTGCGGCCGTGCCCGCGGTGGTCGAACGCGATCACGCGGTGGTCTTTGGACAGGTCGGCGATCTGGTGCTTCCACACGCGCAGGGCGCAGGTGATGCCATGGCTGAGCACGATCGGGTAGCCGTCGTCGGGTCCGAAAATCTCGGTGTGCAGCCGAGTGCCGTCCGCGGAGCGCACCATGATCGCGCGGCCTTCTGGCAGGTCCACGTCCTGGTGCGTGGGCCTGGCGCGCCGTGCGCGCTGAGCCTGCAGGGTCATGAGCGCTCCGATCATCGCGGCTTCGTTGCCGCGTGGCAAATTCTACCCACTGCGTGAACGCTTAAACGGCAGCTTGGAGCAAATGTATGCCACACGTTAATTTCGAGCAGGTCACGGCGACAGGAGGAGCCGAGATGCCCGAGGACTTGCCGCTGCAGCCCGGCGACTTCGGGACGGTCGCGATGCTGAGCCTGTGCGCCGGTGGCCTGCTTCGCACCTGGACCGACACGGGGTCGCGCCTGTGGACGGTCCATGACGCCGACCTGCTGCGCGAGATTCAGGGCACCGGGACCATCAGCCGCACGCTGCGGGGAGCGGGCCGGTTCCGCGAGGTCGGCCTGCTGTTCGAGAAGACCGGCACACTGATACTGCAATCCCGCTTCCCGACGAAGGACGACGGCGACCACCTTCAATTCGACTCCCACGTGTTCAGCCTCGGTCCGGCCGGTGACGTCGCCGAGTCGACCTACGACGAAGTCCGGTCGCTTCTGTCCCAGGCGATCCGTAATGCGCTGTCGAACAACGAGTTTCTCCTCGTGGAGCTGGGCGGTTGGGACGCGCCGTTCGAGCCGTACTGCCTGTTCATTCTGACCGAAGAAGACGACGCCGTGGTCAGCATGATCGAGACCGTTCCCGATCCGCGCGGTTCTCGGCTGTGGGAGCCGCACATCGTCGAGGGCCGGCAAACTCAAAACCTCAGCGCTCCTGCTTCGGCGGAGACGATCGACGTCGCACCGATCCTGATGATGGACGCGATCGGCACCTGGGGACTGCAGCCCTGGGACCTTGCGCTCACGTTCGGCACGGCTGTCGACATCGGCTCGGCGCCGATTTCGCCACACGATGACGACGAGGCCGTCGCCGGTGGCGACGTGCGCCGGCTCGGGAGCGACCTCACCGCATTCGCCGGCGGACGGCCGACGCCGTTGACGCGACCAGAGTTGCGTCGGGCACCGCGCGCCGAGGTTGCCGTCTACCGCCTCCGGGCCGACCTCGATCACGCCGAACCACCGATCTGGCGCCGGATAGATCTGCGATCGGACCTGCCGCTCGACGTCGTGCACCAGGTGCTGCAGGTGGCCTTCGACTGGACCGACTCCCATCTGCACCGCTTTTCCCTCGGTGGCGGCCCGTTCGACGAGCGCAGTCAGCTGTTCCTGTGCCCTTACGACGTGCAGGAGTGCGAGCCCGAGGACGACGGCGGGATTCCCGCCGCCGAGGTGCGGCTCGACGAAACCGTCCAGGAGCCCGGAGACGTGCTGCGCTATCTGTACGACTACGGCGACACCTGGGAGCTGACGATCCGCCTCGAAGAGATCCTCCCCGCACGCGCAGACTCCCCGACCGCCACCGTGATGGACGGTCGGCGGACCGCACCGCCCGAGGACTGCGGCGGGCTCACCGACGCCGAGAGCCTCGCCGAGGTATTGGACGATCCTGCCCGATTCGACCTCGAAGAGATCAATCAGGCGCTTCGCGGGCCATATTTCATCCTGACCGAGTATGGCGTCGACGGTCGCCTGGTCGATCTCGTCCATCGACTTCACTACACCCGTGTCGGCAGGGAACTGGGCGACAGGATGATCAGGCTGATCTCCGAACCGACGATGCCCGACGAAGCCGAACTTGCGGCGTGCCTGCGCGCGCACCGCTGGTTTCTTGACCGCGCAGCCGATGGCGGCATCGCGCTGACCGCGGCCGGATACCTCAAGCCCGCCGATGTCGAGGCCGCCTCGGAAGTCGTTGCCGGGATGGATGATTGGTTCGGTGCGAAAAATCGCGAGGTGCACTGTGCCCCGCTGCTGCACTTCCGCCGCACGCTGCAATCCATGGGTCTGCTGCGCAAGCACAAGAACACCCTCGTGCTTACCCGCGCAGGTGCCGCCGCCCAGCGCGACCCAGCCAAACTGTGGGAGCACCTGGCCGCGCGTCTCGTGCCCGGCATGCCGGACACCTTCGAGTGCCAAGCGACCCTGCTTTTTCTCGCCTATGCCGCCAGCTCCATCAATGCCGCACCGCCGCTTGACGAGATCGCCACTGCGCTAACCGAACTCGGCTGGCGGCACCCCGACGGGCCGCCCGTCCGCGGCTCGTTGCTGTACCGGCTTTCCGCGCACGACGTACTCACGAACGTGACGGACCGCCCGGCATCCTGGGATGAACGGCGCATCAGCGCCGCCGCGGCCGCCTTGGCGCGGGCGGCGCTGCGTCGCCGCAAGGACTGAGGTGTCGATCGCCGGCGCGTTGTCGCGGCGTAGCGTCGGTCGCATGCTCTACAACGATGTCCCCAGCCGGGGCGA
>JBAPQQ010000263.1:0-6023 GCA_049280695.1 Mycobacterium sp. | reverse complement strand
GTCGCACCCGGCTCTTCGGCGCCACCGGCACTGTTCTGATGGCGATCGGCTCGCTGGGCGCCGGTGCGCGGCCCGTCGTGCAGGACCCCACGTTCGGCGTGCGGCTGCTCAACCTGCCGTCACGCATGCAGACCGTGTCGCTGACGATGACCACCACCGGCGCCGTGATGATGGCTCTCGCCTGGCTGATGCTGGGCCGCTTCGCGCTCGGCAAGCGCCGCATGTCGCGCAGCCAGCTCGACCGCACGCTGATGCTGTGGATCCTGCCCCTGCTGATCGCACCGCCGATGTACAGCAAGGACGTCTACTCCTACCTGGCGCAGAGCGAGATCTCGCGGCTGGGGCTGGATCCCTACAAGGTCGGCCCGGGACCGGCGCTCGGGCTCGACCATGTGTTCACGCTGTCCGTGCCGAGTCTCTGGCGCGACACGCCGGCACCGTACGGCCCGCTCTTCATCTGGATCGGCCGCGGCATCTCGTCGCTGACCGGGGAGAACATCGTCGCCGCAGTCCTGTGCCACCGGCTCGTGGTGCTCGTCGGCGTCGGGTTGATCGTGTGGGCGACGCCGCGCCTAGCCCGCCGCTGCGGTGTCGCCGAGGTCAGTGCGCTGTGGCTGGGCGCCACCAATCCGCTGCTGATCATGCACCTGGTCGCCGGCATCCACAACGAGGCGCTGATGCTGGGCCTGATGCTGGCCGGCACCGAGTTCGCCCTGCGCGGCGTCGATTCCACCCGCCCGCTGCTGACCCGTCCGCTGCAATGGCCTCGCAGCCGCGCCGACTGGCACGACGGCTACCCGCTGGCGATGTTAGTGCTCGGCGTCGTACTCATCACGATGTCCTCGCAGGTGAAGCTGCCCTCGCTGCTGGCGCTGGGCTTCGTCGCGATGGCACTCGCCCGGCGGTGGGGCGGCAACGTCCGCGGCGTCGTCGCGGCGGGCGGCTTCCTCGGCTTGCTCTCGCTGGGCGTGATGGCGCTGATCGGCTCGGCCAGCGGCCTGGGCTTCGGCTGGGTGAGCACCTTGGGCACAGCGAACGTCGTGCGCAGCTGGATGTCGCCGCCGACGTTGTTGGCGCTGGGTACCGGGCAGGTCGGCATCCTGCTCGGCCTGGGCGACCACACCACGGCGGTGCTGGGGCTGACCCGTGCGATCGGCGTGCTGATCATCGCGATCCTGGTGTCGTGGCTGCTGATCGCCGTGCTGCGCGGGCGCCTGCATCCGGTCGGCGGCCTCGGGGTGGCCCTGGGTGCAACGGTTCTGCTGTTCCCCGTCGTGCAGCCCTGGTACCTGCTCTGGGCGATCATCCCACTGGCGGCCTGGGCCACCCGGCCACGCTTTCGCATCGCGACGATCGTCGTCACGCTCGTCGTCGGCATCTTCGGGCCGACCGCCAACGGCGACCGGTTCGCGCTGTTCCAGATCGTCGACGCAACGGTGGCCAGCACCGTAATCGTTCTGATCATCATCGCGCTGACCTACTCGATGCTGCCGTGGCGCAGCGTCCCGCATCCGATCGCGGTCAGCGAGGAGGCGGCCCAGCCCGACGTCCCGGCGCCGGCCAGCACCGCTACGCCGGCAACCACCCCGGCGCTGGACGCCTACGCTGAGTCTCCGTGACGCCGACGCCAATGCGAGCCGTGCGCCTACGAGGGGTCTGCAAACGGTACGGGTCGACGACCGCAGTGTCCGGCCTCGACCTCGACGTCGAACGCGCCGAAGTGTTTGCGCTGCTGGGTCCCAACGGCGCCGGCAAGACCACCACGGTGGAAATGTGCGAAGGGTTCACGCGGCCCGACGCCGGCACGGTCGAAGTGCTGGGCATGGACCCCGTCGTCGACAACGCCCGCGTCCGCGAACGCATCGGCGTGATGTTGCAGGGCGGCGGTGGCTATCCCGCTGCGCGCGCCGGCGAGATGCTGGATCTCGTTGCGGCATATGCAGCCAACCCCCTGGACCCTGACTGGTTGATGGACACGCTCGGGCTCACCGACGTCGCGCGCGTCACCTACCGGCGCCTGTCGGGCGGTCAGCAGCAGCGGCTCGCGTTGGCGTGCGCGTTGGTCGGCCGTCCCGAGTTGGTGTTCCTCGACGAGCCGACAGCCGGCCTGGACGCCCACGCGCGTCTGGTCGTGTGGGAACTGATCGCCGCGCTGCGCCGCGACGGGGTGACCGTCGTGTTGACGACGCACCAACTCACCGAGGCCGAGGAGCTGGCCGACCGACTGGTGATCATGGACCGCGGCGTCGCGGTGGCGACGGGCACGCCGGCCGAAATCATGCGCAACGGCGCGCAGAATCAGCTGCGGTTCAGCGCGCCCCCGATGCTCGACTTGTCGCTGTTGTCGGCGGCGTTGCCCGAGGGGTACAAGGCCGCCGAGGTGTCGTCCGGGCAGTACCTGGTGGAGGGGTCCATCAACCCGCAGGTGCTGGCGATCGTGACGTCGTGGTGCGCACGGCTCGACGCGCTCGCCACGGACATGCGCGTGGAGCGACGCAGCCTCGAAGACGTCTTTCTGGAACTGACGGGCCGGGAGGTCAGATGACTGGAACGCGTTTCGCGCCAGGCACTTTCACGCCCGACCCGCGGCCGAACACCGTTGCGCGGATGCTCGCCGCCCAGTACGGGCTGGAACTGAAACTGCTCTTGCGCAACGGCGAGCAGCTGCTGCTCACCCTGTTCATCCCCGTCACCCTGCTGGTCGGGCTGACGCTGCTGCCGCTGGGCTCGTTCGGCGACAACCGCGCGGAGACGTTCGTGCCGGCGATCATGGCGCTCGCGGTGATCTCGACCGCCTTCACCGGACAGGCGATAGCGGTGGCGTTCGACCGCCGTTACGGCGCGCTGAAGCGGCTCGGCGCGACACCCCTTCCGGTGTGGGGAATCATCGCGGGCAAGTCGCTGGCCGTGGTCACCGTCGTGTTCCTGCAAGCAATCATCCTGGGCGGCCTCGGCGTCGGGCTCGGGTGGCGGCCTGCGCTGACCGGCTTGATGCTCGGCGCGGCGGTGATCGCGTTGGGCACGGCGGGCTTCGCCGCGATGGGTTTGCTGCTCGGCGGGACGCTGAAGGCTGAGGTCGTGCTGGCCGTCGCCAACCTGATGTGGTTCGTGTTCGCCGGATTCGGGGCGCTGACGCTGGGCGGCGGGCTGGTGCCGCGCGGCGTCGAGTGGGTGGCACGGCTGACGCCGTCAGGCGCGCTGACGGAGGCGCTGACGCAGGCGATGACGGTGTCGGTGGATGGGTTCGGGTTGTGCGTATTGGCGGCGTGGGGCACAGCGGCCGGCCTGGCCGCGCTGCGTTTCTTCCGCTTCACGTGAGTCCCCGGCGCGCGGCCACGGGCCTACTACAGCCGGTAGTTAGACTCTGACGGTGGGTGTCGGACGGTCGCTGCTGCGGGCGGTCGACGTCCTGCCCATGCCCAGCCTGCGCGCCCAGCGGTTGATCGCCGCCGCGGTCGTCCTGACGCAGGGCGGCATCGCAGTCACCGGTGCGATCGTCCGCGTCACCGCCTCGGGCCTGGGCTGCCCGACCTGGCCGCAGTGCTTCCCGGGCAGCTTCACCCCCGTGGCGGTGTCGGAGGTGCCGCGCATCCACCAGGCGGTGGAGTTCGGCAACCGGATGGTCACCTTCCTGGTGGTGCTGACGGCCGCGCTGGCCGTCCTGGCCGTCACGCGAGCCCGCCGTCGTGCCGAGGTGCAGGTGTACGCGTGGCTGATGCCGGCGTCGACCGTCGTGCAGGCCGTCATCGGCGGCGTCACCGTGCTGACCGGCCTGCTGTGGTGGACGGTGGCGCTTCACCTCCTCGCGTCGATGACGATGGTGTGGCTGGCTGTGCTGCTGTTCGTGAAGATCGGCGAGCCCGACGACGGCGTGCCTGGGCTCCTGGTACCGAAACCGTTGCGCTGGCTGGCCGTTCTGAGCGCTGTCGCACTGGCGGCCGTGCTCGTCACCGGCACGCTGGTGACCGCGGCCGGCCCGCACGCCGGTGACACCAGCCCCACCCGCACGGTGCCGCGGCTGGGCGTCGAGATCACCACGCTCGTGCACGCGCACTCGTCACTGCTGATCGGATACCTGGCGTTGCTGGTCGGTCTGGGCTTCGGCCTGCTCGCGGTCTCCGCGCCGCGACCGGTCCTGGTGCGGCTGGCCGTGCTGACCGGGCTCGCCGTCGCTCAAGGCCTCGTCGGAACCGTCCAGTACTTCACCGGCGTACCGGCGGCGCTGGTCGCGCTGCACGTCGCCGGTGCGGCCGCCGTGACGGCGGGCACGGCGGCGCTATGGGCGTCGATGCGACAGCGGACCGAGGCCGAGACGCTCGAGCGCTGACGAGAGGGTGCGCGCGAACTCGCGCTGCTTCAGGTCGCGGACTTGTTCGTCGAGCTGCATCCAGCCCAATGACGGCTCGATGAGCTCGAGCTCCAACAGCCGTGGATCGTCGATGCCGCCGATGACGTCGACCCGCGCGTACAAAAAATCACCGACCGCGATGCCCAACTGGTCGGCGGCGGCGTCCAGCGCCGCGAACCCCACGTCCCAGATCTCGAAGTCCGGCTCGGCGGGCGCCAGCGTCTCGATCGCGTAAGTCCCGGTGGGATCCAGTTCGATGCGCCGGCCCTGTGGGGGCAGCATTGCAGCCTTGGTGAACGCGTGCGACGGCTTACCGCCGAGGAACACCAGCGCGGTCTCCCCTGCGTGCTCGACACGGTCGTCGTAGGGCTGCACCACCACGCTTCGGCCCTGCTGCTGCAGCTCGCCGGCGTGCGCCCGGGCGGCGGCGCGATCTGTAAACCGTTGTGCGTCAACGGAACCCGCGCCCAGCGACGGTTTGACGACGAACTCGTCGGCCCTGGGGAGCCGCACCTGCTCGGCGGGAGCGAACACCTCCGTCGGCACGGTGGGCACGCCCCGTTCGGCAAGGTCGAGCAGGTAGCGCTTGTCCGCGTTCCACGCGACGGCCGCCGGTGCGTTGAGGAGGTGGGGCACGGAGGTCGTCCAGGCCAGGAACTCGTCGAGTCGCGCGACGTAGTCCCACGTCGCCCGCAGGATGACCACGTCGGCACGCAGCGTGTCCGGGTCGTCCCACGACAGCCAGCGCGCGTGCAGCCCGCGCCGGCGCAGCGCGGGAACCAGGCCGGCGTCGTCCCCGTCGCCGTCGACGAGCCGGCGGCATCCGGCCAGCACGATGCGCGGATGGAACACATCTGGCCGCACGAGCTTCATTGCCGGGGATGATAGTGGCATGCACGCAATCGAAGTCCCCGAACACGGTGGTCCGGAGGTCCTGCGCTACGTCGAGAAACCCCAGCCCTCCCCCGGGCCGGGCCAGGTGCTGATCAAGGCCGAGGCCATCGGCGTCAACTACATCGACACGTACTTCCGGTCGGGCGCCTATCCGCGGGAGGTGCCGTTCATTCTCGGCCAAGAGGTGTGCGGCGTCGTCGAGGCCCTCGGCGACGACGTCGCGGCGCTGAACGTCGGCGATCGCGTCGTCACCGTCGCGACTTCCGGCGCGTACGCCGAATACAGCGTCGCCCCGGCAGATTTCGTCGCGTACGTGCCCGACGGCGTGGCACCGGACGTCGCCGCTTCCGCGCTTCTGAAGGGGATGACCGCGCACTACCTGCTCAAGTCCGTCTACCCGGTCCAGCAAGGCGACACCGTGCTGGTGCACGCCGGCGCAGGCGGGGTCGGGCTGCTGCTCACGCAGTGGGCGACGAGTCTGGCGGTCAAGGTGATCACCACGGTGTCGACGGCGGAGAAGGCGGAGCTGTCGCGGCAGGCCGGCGCGGTCGAGGTGCTGGACTATCCCTCCGATCCGGAGACGTTCGGCGCCCGGATCCGGGAGCTGACGGACGGCAAGGGGGTCGCCGCTGTGTACGACGGCGTAGGCAAGACGACCTTCGACGCCAGCCTGGCCAGCCTCGCGGTCCGCGGCACGCTGGCGTTGTTCGGCGCGGCCAGCGGACCCGTGCCGCCGGTGGACCCGCAGCGGCTCAACACGGCCGGCTCGGTGTACCTGACC
>JBAPQQ010000262.1:0-7457 GCA_049280695.1 Mycobacterium sp. | reverse complement strand
CCAGAAGCCCGACCAGCTGGATCACCGGCACGCCGATGTTTCCGCCGCCGGCGTTCAGACCCAACGCCCACCCCTTGTGCCGCTGGGGGTAGAAGGCGTTGATGTTGGTCATCGACGACGCGAAGTTGCCGCCGCCGAACCCGGCCAGCGCCGCCACCACCATGAACGTCGTGTAGGACGCAGGGTGGGCCATGAAATACAGCGTCATCAGCGTCGGGATCAGCAGCACCAGCGCCGAGAAGATCGTCCAGTTGCGCCCGCCGAACCTGGCCACTGCGAACGTGTACGGGATTCGCATCACCGCGCCGACCAACGTCGGGACCGCGACCAGGAAGAACTTGCCCGCGGGGTCGATGTGATAAACGGCCGGCGGCATGAACAGCACCATCACCGACCAGATGGACCAGACCGAGAAGCCGACATGTTCGGTGACCACCGACCAGATCAGGTTGCGGCGGGCGATCTTTGCACCGCCGTTGTTCCACGCGTCGGCGTCGTCGGGGTCCCAGTTGTCGATGTCGTGCTTGCGCGTGCGGGTCAGCATGCGGCCACGGTAGGAAAACCGTGTTGCGGAAACGATGCAGGCGATGACCTGATTGATACATCTCGCTCACATCCCCCGTGCGGGGTCGGTGAGCTACAGAATCAGCCGGACGAGTGCGGCCGTTCGGGCCAGGCCGGGAAACGCGGCGGCGGTGGAACGCGGATGAAGCGCATGCACAGCTAGGCGAAAAATCAAGGCCCGCAACATCATTTGCGACCACTCGGGTAACGACGCCCACCGCTCGATGAGGCCGTCGTCGGCCTCACCCCAGGACAGGGCGTCGACGACGGCCACACCCGCGGCCCACGCCGCCGGCCGCCAGTACGGAGTGATGTCGGTGATCCCGGGTGCGGACGTCCCGGTGAAAAGCACTGTGCCGTAGAGATCCCCGTGCACGAGCTGGCTGGGACTCTTGGTCGGCTTACGAAGCCCGGCGAGCTGATTGATCAACTCCAGCGACCGACGGCCGTCGGGCGAACCGGGCGCCACCCGCGCGCCCGACGGCCAGGAATGCAGCGGTCGCTCCTCCCATGCAGCCCGGTCGGCGGCGATGAACACGTCGACGTCGCCCCACGGCGCGACCGGAGCCTGGGTGAGGAACCGCGGCCGTTCGAGCTTCGCGGTGGCCTCGTGCAGGCGCACTCCGGCTGACACGACTTCGTCGTGCCGCGACTCAGGCGTCCCTGCGACGAAAGTGTCTGCGCGCCAGCCTGATACGACGTACCGGCCATCGGTGGAGCGCACCGGCCGGGCCAGCCGCACGCCGTCGACGAACAACGTCTCCCGGACCTTCGCCGACCAAGCGGCGCGGGCGTGGTCGGCGACCATCGACAGCACGACCTCCCCGCAGCGGAACCCGCCTTCCCAGCCGGCGCCCAGGGGGACGGGGCGGAATCCCGTCAGTCCGAACGCCGCCTGAACGTGCTCCGGCGGACATTCGAAGGTCATGGCGCCAGGTTACCTGCGTAAAGGTGCCGGGCTGCGGGGCCGGACAAGCCGTGTCGGCGTCAGTACATCACCATGTCGGGTTCGAGCTGGCTGGCCCACGCGACGATGCCACCTTGCAGGTGCTTGGCGTCGGAGAAACCGGCCTTCTTCACCGCGGCCAGGGCCTCCGCGGAGCGCACGCCGGTCTTGCAGTACAGCACCGCGATCCCGTCCTGCGGCAGCTTCGCCAGCCCCTCGCCGGACTCGAGCGTCGACTTGGGCACCAGCTGGGCGCCGCTGATGTGGTTGATGTCCCATTCGACGGGCTCGCGCACGTCGATCAGCGCCACCTTCTTGCCGGAGTCGAGCAATTCGCGCAGCTCGCGCGGCGTCACGGTGGAGTCAGCGGCCGCCTGGGCCACATCTTCTGACACCGCGCCGCAAAAGCCCTCGTAGTCGATCAGCTCGGTGATCTTGACGGTTTCGGGGTCCTTACGGATCTTGATCGTGCGGTAGCTCATCTCGAGCGCGTCGTATACCATCAGCCGCCCCAGCAGCGGCTCGCCGATGCCGGTGATGAGCTTGATCGCCTCGGTGCCCATCACCGCCGCGATCGACGCGCACAGGATGCCCAGCACGCCGCCCTCCGCGCACGACGGAACCATGCCGGGCGGCGGCGGCTCGGGATACAGGTCGCGATAGTTCAGGCCCCGTTTTTCCCCGGCTGCGCCGTCGGGCGCGTCCTCCCAGAACACCGACACCTGGCCCTCGAAGCGGTAGATCGACCCCCAGACATAGGGCTTGCCGGCCAGCACGGCCGCGTCATTGACCAGGTAGCGGGTGGCGAAGTTGTCGGTGCCGTCGAGGATCAGGTCGTACTGCTCAAACAACTCCACGGCGTTGTCCGGTTCCAGCCGCAGCTCGTGCAACCGGACTTCGACCAGCGGGTTGATCTCGCGGATCGTGTCGCGGGCGCTTTGTGCCTTCGAGCGACCGACGTCGGACACTCCGTGGATGATCTGCCGCTGCAGGTTGGACTCGTCGACGACGTCGAACTCGACGATCCCGAGTGTGCCCACCCCCGCGGCGGCCAGATACAGCAGCGCCGGCGAGCCGAGGCCGCCCGCGCCGATCACCAGCACTCGTGCGTTCTTCAAGCGCTTCTGCCCGTCGACGCCGATGTCGGGGATGATCAGATGCCGGCTGTAACGGGCCACCTCGTCACGGGTCAACTCGGCGGCTGGCTCCACCAGCGGCGGCAAGGTCGTCAACACCCGATCTCTCCTCGGTCGCATTTACACCCTCAGAATAGGCACGTCGCATAACGACGAAACCAGGCCGCAGCTTCCCGAACCACGGTGCGCGCAATGCCAGGCGCACTGGCGTGTCACTGGCGCGACGCGCTTCCTCCCGCCAAAGGGGATCAGGCGATCGGGTACGGCCAGGGGTTGAAGCGGCACACCTTGCCGTCGGGCTTGACCGTGTCCGGGTCGAACCGCGCCTCGTCGTTGTTGTTCGTGGAGAAAGTCTGCTGCATCATCACGGGCGCCAGGTCACCGCTCTCGGCGCACGGCTCGTGGCGCGCATAGCCGATCGCGTGGCCCACCTCGTGGTTGATCAGGTACTGCCGGTAGGAGCCGATGTCGCCCTGAAACGGCACGGCCCCGCGCACCCAGCGCGCCTCGTTGACGAACACCCGCCGCTGCGCGGTCGGGCCGTAGGCGGGGTTGTAGCACGACGCCTCCAGCGGGATCTCGTACCCGCAGCCCTGCCGCACGGTCATCGGTGAGGTGAGCGACACCCGGAAGTCCGGGTTGCCCTGGGCGGTGCCGTCGACCCGACGGAACGCGAAAGCGGGGTTGTGCGTCCAGCTCTTGGGGTTGGCCAGCGTCTGGCTGACCATCCGCGCGAAACCCTCGTCGCCGCCGTAGGACGTGGTGTCGACGCCGTCCTCCACCTCGACGGTGTAGGTGAACACCTTCGTGGTGCCCTGGCCGACCCGCTGGTCGTTGCCGGGCACGATGTGCCACGCCTTCGCACCACCCTCGGTGTAGGGACCGCCGTCGGGCAAGACGCCGGTGGGCAGGTTCGCGTCGAACTGGGTCAGCCCCTTGGGCGGGGCGCCGATGATCGCGGTGCCGACGGCCTCGATCGTCTGGCGGGGACCTTCGGCGGCCCCGTCGTGCATCGCCCCGTCGGCTCCGTCGGCACCCGTCACTGCCTGGTAGGCCCAAATTCCGGTGATCACCGCGAGGATCGGTAGCGCATAGGCACGCCAGCCGTACGTCGACACGAACCGGCCCAGCCACGTCCGCTTGCGCCACCGTTGCCTGTCTTCACGGTTCGACCTGACCCTGCCGTGATCGGCGGCGACCGGGTCGCGCTGGGCACGCAACGGCTCCCGCCACTCGTTGCGCAGCACCGGCACGCGACCGCCGCGGTGCCCCGGGTCGTAGGTCACCGACACAGAATGTCACAGTCGTTACGTGTCGCACTCCCGGCGCACCGCTGGCGCCGGGAGTAGTGTCGGACTCTCGGACACAGCCCAGACAGCGGCCAGATGAGGATGGTGATGAGCGATCTCGCCAACACCGCCGAGAGGCGGGGCGACGCGGTCAGCGCCAATCACGGTGGAACCCGGCGCGGTAGCCGGCTTCCCCGTGACGAGCGGCGTGGTCAGCTACTTGCCTCTGCCAGTGCAGTTTTCGTCGACCGCGGCTTCCACGCCGCAGGCATGGACGAGATCGCCGAACGCGCCGGTGTTAGCAAACCCGTTCTCTATCAACACTTCTCGAGCAAACTGGAACTATACCTGGCGGTCCTGCAGCAGCACGTCGAAAACCTGGTGTCGGGCGTGCGCCAAGCCCTGCGCACCACCACCGACAACCGGCTGCGGCTGCGGTCGGCCGTGCAGGCCTTTTTCGACTTCATCGAGCACGACAGCCAGGGCTACCGGCTGATCTTCGAGAACGACTACGTCTCCGAGCCGCAGGTGGCTGCGCAAGTGCGGGTGGCCACCGAGTCGTGCACCGACGCGGTGTTCGATCTGATCAGCCGCGACTCCGGGCTGGAGGCGCACCGCGCCCGGATGATCGCCGTCGGATTGGTAAGCATCAGCGTCGACTGCGCGCGCTACTGGCTGGGCGCCGCCCGGCCGATCTCCAAGGAGGACGCGGTCGAGGGCACGGTGCAGTTCGCCTGGGGCGGCCTGTCGCACGTGCCGCTGGCCCGCTAGCCACTGCTCGGGTCTGGGGGTTATCCGCCGAAACCCACGCGGCGGACGTCCGCGATGCCGATCTCCACATAGGAAATCTTGGACGTCTGCACCAGAATCTTGCGTCCCCGCTCGTCGGTCAGGTCGAGAACCGGCGATCCCTTCTCCAGCGCTGCGCGGACCTCCTCCTCGACCTCGGCGGGCGTCTGCGAGCTGTTGAGCACCAGCTCGCGCGGGCTCTCCGAGATGCCGATCTTGACCTCCACGCTGCTGCACCCTTTCCGTTGCTGTTCCCCGTCAGCAGGTTAGTGGAAGCCCAGCTTGCGGGTGTGCCGCGGTGTTAGGCCAGGCCGAGTTCGGCCATCCGCTCGGCGTGCGTGCGCTGCAGCCGGTCGAAGAAGCCGGCGATCTGGCTCAGCCCGCCGGTGCCGGACACCACGAGGTCGGCCAACTCGTCGTGTTCGGCCAGCACGTACTGGGCCTGCGTGATCGCCTCGCCGAGCAGCCGGCGCGCCCACAGCGTCAGGCGGTTGCGCTGTTTGCCGCTGGCGGCCACCGCGGCGCGCACCTCGGCGACCACGAACTGCGAATGTTCGGTTTCGGAGAGCACTCCGCGCACCACGTCGGCGACTTCGTCGGGCAGCACGTCGGCGATCTCGCGGTAGAAGTCGGCGGCCAGGGCATCGCCGATGTAGGTCTTGACCAGCGCCTCCAGCCAGGTGCTCGGCGTGGTCAGCCGGTGGTAGTTCTCCAGCGCGGAGATGTAGCCGGTCATCGCCCGTTCGACGTCGACGCCCCGGGCGGTCAACGCGTCCCGCAGCATCTCGTAGTGGCCCATCTCGGCGGCCGCCATGCTCGCCATCGCGATCCGTCCGCGCAGGCTGGGCGCCATCCGCGCTTCGTCGGTGAGCCGGTAGAACGCGGCGACCTCGCCGTATGCCAGCAGCGCGAACAGCTTGTCGACGCCCGGATGGTCGGGGCCGACGCGAGCAGCCGACGGGCTCTCGACGCGTTCGGCGGCAGCGGCGGCCTCCGTGGTACTCATGGCCGACAGCCTAGCCCGCTATGATGGACGCAGTGACGGCTGAGTTTCTTCGGAAGTCTCCCGTCTCTGCATATGTGCGTGCACGCAGTTGGCCCGCCTTCCGATGAGGGCAGGGCTGTTGCGAACCGGCTGCGAATCGGCGTCGACGTGACGTCGGTCAGACGTGTCTTTATCGGACTCGTGCGCGCGTGGCGACGACGAAGACGAGACACGAAAGGCCTCATGACCGCCCTCAACCCGACATTTGCCAAGCTCGGTGTGCGCGCCGAGATCGTCCGCGCCCTGGCCGAGAACGGCATCGAACATCCCTTTGCCATCCAAGAGTTGACATTGCCTCTGGCGCTGGCCGGCGACGACCTCATCGGCCAGGCCCGAACCGGCATGGGCAAGACGCTCGCGTTCGGGGTGCCGCTGCTGCACCGCATCGCCGAAGACACCGAGCGTGCGCTGACCGGTGTGCCCCGCGCACTCGTGGTGGTGCCCACCCGCGAACTGTGCCTGCAGGTGTCCAGCGACCTGGCGTCTGCCGCGAAGCACATGACGGCCGCCGGCGGCGCGGAGTCGCCGACATCAGGTCCCGATCGTGCGCTCAGCGTCGTCTCGATCTACGGCGGCCGCCCCTACGAGCCGCAGATCGAAGCCCTGAAGGCCGGCGCCGACGTGGTGGTCGGCACCCCGGGACGGCTGCTGGACCTTGCCCAGCAGGGTCACCTGCAGCTCGGCGGGCTCTCGATGCTTGTGCTCGACGAGGCCGACGAGATGCTCGACCTCGGGTTCCTGCCCGACATCGAGCGCATCCTGCGCCAGATTCCCACCGACCGGCAGGCGATGCTGTTCTCGGCCACGATGCCCGACCCGATCATCACGCTGGCCCGCACGTTCATGAACCGGCCCACGCACATCCGCGCCGAGGCGCCGCATTCTTCTGCTGTTCACGCCACCACCGAGCAGTTCGTCTACCGCGCGCACGCGCTGGACAAGCTGGAGCTGGTGAGCCGCATCCTTCAGGCCCGCGGCCGCGGAGCCACGATGATCTTCACCCGCACCAAGCGCACCGCCCAGAAGGTGGCCGACGATCTGGCCGAACGCGGCTTCAAGGTCGGCGCGGTGCACGGCGACCTCGGCCAGGTCGCCCGCGAGAAGGCTCTCAAGGCGTTCCGCAGCGGCAGCATCGACGTGCTGGTGGCAACCGACGTGGCCGCCCGCGGTATCGACATCGAGGACGTCACCCACGTCGTCAACTACCAGTGCCCCGAAGACGACCAGGCCTACGTGCACCGCATCGGGCGCACCGGCCGCGCCGGCAAGACCGGGGTTGCCGTCACCCTCGTCGACTGGGACGAGCTGGCCCGCTGGTCGACGATCGACAAGGCGCTGGGGCTGGAGTGTCCCGAGCCTCCCGAGACGTACTCGAGCTCGCCGCACCTGCACACCGAACTGGACATCCCCACCGGCGTCGCTGGACGGGTGGGCCCGGCGAAGAAGCCGCAGAAGCCCCCGCGCGACGGCGCGAAACGCTCCGCACCGACGGGCAGCCGCTCGCGTCAGCGCACCCGCGGCGGCAAAGCGACCACCGGCCACGTCGAGGCGACAGGCGACAGAGCGCCCGAGCAGGACGGCACGAACTCCGGCCACTCGGGTCGGCGCCGCCGCCGCCGCCGTCCGAACCAAGCTGCGTCATCGTCTACTCTTCGCGCAAGCGGCTCATCGTCACCATCTGCTCTTCG
>JBAPQQ010000261.1:0-4012 GCA_049280695.1 Mycobacterium sp. | reverse complement strand
GCCGTCCCCTGCTGACCGTGCGGCGGGCGCACACCCATGCCGCCTGCGACGAATTGGGGCTGCGCCCCTGGCAGGATCCGCACAACGCCGACCGGCGCTACACCCGCGCCCGTCTGCGTCTCGACGTGCTTCCGTTACTGGAGGACGTGCTCGGTGGCGGGGTCGCCGAGGCGCTGGCCCGAACCGCCGCCGCGCTGCGGGAGGACTGCGACGCGCTCGACGACCTCGCGAACGCCGAGTCGGGCCTGGCGGTCTCCGCTGACGGGCTGGACCTGCACCGGCTGACCGATCTACCGGATGCGTTGCGCCGCAGAGTGATCCGCGGCTGGCTGCTCGCGGGCGGGGCCACGGATCTCACCGACGACCATATTCGCCGCGTGGACGAACTGGTGACGAACTGGCGCGGGCAAGGCGGCGTAGCCGTCGGTTCTGAGCTGCGAAGGCAGCGGCTGGTCGCGGCGCGCAGCGACGGTAGCTTGCGGTTGCACCGCGAACCGGTGTGACGCCGCGGTGGTCTGCGCAGGATCGACATGGCACCCTGATGGCGTGGCGGCAGCCGAGATGTACCCGGGCGACATCAAGTCGGTGCTGCTCACCGAAACCCAGATCCAGAACCGCACCGTCGAGCTGGGCGCCGACATCGGCGAGCGGTACCGCGGGCCGATCGAGCGTAACGGGGACGATCTGCTGCTGGTCACGGTCCTCAAGGGCGCGGTCCTTTTCGTCTCCGACCTGGCCCGCGCGATCCCGCTGCCCACCCAGCTGGAGTTCATGGCCGTCAGCTCCTACGGCTCGGCGACGTCGTCGTCGGGCGTGGTGCGCATTCTCAAGGACCTGGACCGCGACATTCACGACCGCGACGTGCTGATCGTCGAGGACATCGTCGACTCCGGCCTCACACTTTCGTGGCTGCTGCGCAATCTGGCGGCCCGGCAGCCGCGGTCGCTGCGGGTGTGCACGCTGCTGCGCAAACCCGACGCGGTGCGCTCGGATGTGGAGATCGACTTCGTCGGCTTCGACATCCCCAACGAGTTCGTCGTCGGCTACGGGCTGGACTACGCGGAGCGCTATCGCGACCTGCCCTACATCGGCACGCTGGACCCGCGCATCTACCAGGAGTAGACGCTGCACCTGCGCGCCGAAATTGCGTTCCGCGTGGTGGGCACTCGCACTTTGCCGCGCGGAATGCAACTTCGCGGACTACAGCAGCTGCCAGATCACCGTCACCGAGAAGCTGACCGTCTGCTGGCCCGGCTCCAGCGGGACGGGCTGGGCCATCGCAGTGCGCGGCATCGGCGTCGGCGGGGTGGCTCCGCTGGCCTCCGATATCGAGATGACCTTGCCGAGCTTGAGCCCCGACAGCTGGGCGTACTGCTCGGCGCGTGACTTGGCGTCGTCGAACGCACGCGCCCGCGCGTCCTTGACCAACTGCGAGTCGTCGTCGATGGAATAGTTGACCGAGTTGATCCTGGTGGCGTCGCCTCCGGTGCCGACGACCAGCGCGAGCGTCCGCGACGCCGAGGCCAGGTCGAGGATCTTCACGGCGACAGAGTTGCCGGCGCGGTACCCGACGATCGCCGACGAATCCGAACCGTACTGGGGCTGCAGGCTGACCGACGTCGTGCTGATGTCCTTGCGGTCCACCTTGGCGCTGTTCACCAGTGCGTCGATCACCGCGCGGGTGCGGTCGCTGGTCTGGTTCATCGCGGTCGTGACGTCGGGTGCGGTGGCCTCGATCGATACGTTCGCGGTCAGCGTGTCCGGCGTGCCCTGGACATTCCCGGCGCCGACCACCGTCACCTGTCTGCTGTCGGGGCCGGCTTGCGCCGACGAGCCCGCCTGCTGATCACATGCCGACAACGCAGCCATCGCGAGGGTGGCGGTGACGAGCAATAATCCATTGCGCATCAGTGTGTTTGCGGTCGTCGGCATACCCGGCACCCTACCCGCGCGTCGTCACGGATGCCCGGAATCACGTCTTCGGGCCCTGCATTTCTTCGGTGTGCTCGCCGATCGCCTTGACGATCGCCTCGCCGGCGCGTCCGAGCAACTCGTTGCGCTTGGTCTTCGCCCACTCGTGTGATGCCAGCGGTGCGTTCAGCTGTCCCTTGAAGTGCGGAATCACCTTGCGCGCGAACAGTTCATACGAATGGAACGTCGCCGCCGGGGACGCCCAGTCGTGGCCCAGCATCAAGAACGTGCCGAAGCCGCCGGAGCGGTCCAGCAGATCCGCGATGTAGGCGATCGCGTCGTCGGGTGTGCCGATGCATCCGCTGCCCTTGGAGGCGTACTCCTCGACGAATTCCCGCGACGAACGCGCACCTTCGACCGTCTCGGCCAGCGGCACGAACCCCGCTGCGCCGAAGTAGTTCACGAAATCCTCGAGCCCATATGTGCAGTCCTGCAAAGCCTGCTCGCGGGTGTCGGCGAGATGCATGATGCCCAGCACCCGCCAATTGCGCCGGTCGGGTTCTCCCCGGCCGGACTTTCCGGCCTGATCTGCCACCAGGCACCAGGCGTCTTCGATCGCGGCGTAGCCACCCGGCACGGACATGGACAGCGACAGCAGCGAGGTGCCGAGTTGCCCCGCCAGCCGCGGACCTGACGGCGAAATCATTGCGGCCGTGGATATTTCCGGATACGGCCAGGTGTACGGGCGGATGTGCAGTTGGGCATCCCGCAATGTGAACCAGTCGGAGTGCCTGTCGATGCGTTCACCGGGCTCGGCCCGCAGCAGCGCAAGGATGGCCTCCAGCGACTCGTGCATCATCCGCCGCTGTTCCACCGGGTCGATGCCCATCATGTACGCGTCGGACGGCAGTGCGCCCGGGCCGGTGCCGAACATCGCTCGGCCGCGGGTCAAGTGGTCCAGCAACACCCAGCGGTCGGCAACCATCAGCGGATGGTGATATGGCAGCGACACGACACCGGTGCCGAGTCGGATGTGCTTGGTCCGCTCGGCCGCCGCGGCGATGAACACCTCCGGACAAGCGATGAGTTCGTAACCGCCGGAATGGTGTTCGCCGAACCACACTTCGTCGTAGCCCAGCCGGTCCAGCGCAACCGTGCGTTCCAGATCGTATTCCAATGCCACCGTGGGGGATTGGCCGACGGGATGAAACGGCGTGATGAACACGCCGAAACGTAAGGGGCCTTGCATCACATCTCCAATCCGGACAGGAACTTCAGCAGCGCCTGGTTGACTTCGTCGGGCCGCTCCTGCTGGATCCAGTGACCTGCGCCGTCGATGACCAGCTCCTCATATGCGCCCGTGACGACCTCGGTGGCTCGGTCTGCGCGGGTGAACGTCCGCACGACGTCCTTCGACCCCGTGATGAAAAGCGACGGCACGGTGATGGTGGCAGCCGGCGTGGAAGAGGTGCGCTCCCAGTTGCGGTCGAAGTTGCGGTACCAGTTCAGCCCGCCGGTGAAGCCGGTGCGGCTGAATTCCCGGACGTAGTAGTCGAACTCGCCCCGGGATAGCCAATCGGCCAACGCGACGGGCTGTGGCAGCCGTTCCACCCATCCTTCGGGTCCCGGTGCCGCCATTCGCGCCGCCGCTCCGCGGTCGTCGGGCCGTCGCGGGCCGCCGAAGACGCGCAGCATGGTCTCGGCCGTGTCGCGACCGAGGTTCGTGTCGGCGACGCCGGGCTCCTGGAAGTAGAGGATGTAGAAGAAGTTCTCGCCGAACGTCTCGCGCCAGATTTTGATCGGCGGCTGCAGCGGGCGGGGCACCGGCGGCACGCTCATGCCGACCACACCGGTGACGCGGTCCGGGTGCAGGAGCGGAAAGTTCCACGCCACCATGGCCCCCCAGTCGTGGCCGACGATCACCGCCTTCTCGGTTCCGACGTCGTCGAGCAACCCGGCGAGGTCGCCGCACAACGCGACGATGTCGTAGTCCTCGATTGCCTGCGGCCGCGACGAGCCGCCGTACCCGCGCTGATCGGGGGCCAGCACGTGATAGCCGCCGTCTGCCAAGGCCGGGATCTGGTGCCGCCAGGAATAGGCC
>JBAPQQ010000260.1:0-4519 GCA_049280695.1 Mycobacterium sp. | reverse complement strand
GAGAGGCGGCGACCAGACGGTTGGAGAGGATGATCGCGTCCTCGTAGTTGTGCCCCTCCCACGGCATGATCGCGACGAGCAGGTTCTTGCCCAGCGCCATCTCGCCGTTGTCGGTGCACGGACCGTCGGCGATCACCTGGCCGGACTCCACCCGGTCGCCGGCGTCGACGATCGGGCGCTGGTTGGCGCAGGTGCCGTGGTTGGACCGGGCGAATTTGCGCAGCTGGTAGCTGTGCCGGGTGCCGTCGTCGGCCATCACGGTGATGTAGTCGGCCGAGACCTCCTCGACCACGCCCGCCTTGTCGTTGACGACGACGTCGCCGGCGTCGATCGCGGCGCGCAGCTCCATGCCGGTGCCCACCAGCGGCGCCTCGCTGCGCACCAGCGGCACGGCCTGGCGTTGCATGTTGGCACCCATCAGCGCGCGGTTGGCGTCATCGTGCTCGAGGAACGGGATCATGGCCGTGGCCACCGACACCATCTGGCGCGGCGACACGTCCATGAAGTCGACCTCGGACGCGCTGACGTACTCGACCTCGCCGCCCTTGCGGCGCACGAGCACGCGCGGCTCGGTGAACCGGCCGTCGTCGTCGATCGGCGAGTTGGCCTGCGCCACGACGTGGCGGTCCTCCTCGTCGGCGGTCAGGTAGTGGATCTCGTCGGTGACGACGCCGTCGACGACCTTGCGGTACGGCGTCTCGATGAACCCGAACGGGTTGACCCGCGCGTACACCGACAGCGACCCGATCAGGCCGATGTTCGGCCCTTCCGGGGTCTCGATCGGGCACATCCGGCCGTAGTGGCTGGAGTGCACGTCGCGCACCTCGAGCCCGGCGCGCTCACGGGACAGACCGCCGGGGCCTAAAGCGGACAGACGCCTCTTATGAGTTAAACCGGAAAGCGGGTTGTTCTGGTCCATGAACTGCGAGAGCTGGCTGGTGCCGAAGAACTCCTTGATCGCCGCCACGACAGGGCGGATGTTGATCAGGGTCTGCGGCGTGATCGCCTCGACGTCCTGGGTGGTCATCCGCTCGCGGACGACGCGCTCCATGCGCGACAGGCCGACCCGGATCTGGTTCTGGATCAGCTCGCCGACCGTGCGCAGCCGCCGGTTGCCGAAGTGGTCGATGTCGTCGGTCTCCACCGGCACCTCGACGCCGCCGGGGACGGTCATCGTGGTCTGCCCCTCGTGCAGGCGAACCAGGTACTCGATGGTGGCGACGATGTCCTCTTCGGTGAGCGTGGTCGACGTCGTCTGCTCCGGCTTGGCGGACAGGCCGAGCTTCTTGTTCACCTTGTAGCGGCCGACGCGGGCCAGGTCGTAGCGCTTCTCCTTGAAGAACAGGTTCTCCAGCAGCGTCTGCGCGGACTCCTTGGTGGGCGGCTCGCCCGGGCGCAGCTTGCGGTAGATGTCGAGCAGCGCCTCGTCGGTCCCTGGGGTGTTGTCCTTCTCCAGCGTGCTCATCATGATCTCGGAGAACCCGAACCGCTCCCGGATGGCCTCGGCGGTCCAGCCCAGCGCCTTGAGCAGCACGGTGACGGCCTGGCGGCGCTTGCGGTCGATGCGGACGCCGACGAGATCGCGCTTGTCGATGTCGAACTCCAGCCACGCGCCGCGGCCCGGGATGACCTTGACGGAGTGCAGCGTCTTCTCGGTGGACTTGTCGATGGTCTCGTCGAAGTAGACGCCCGGGGAGCGGACCAGCTGGGAGACGACGACGCGCTCGGTCCCGTTGATGATGAAGGTGCCCTTCTCGGTCATCATCGGGAAGTCGCCCATGAACACCGTCTGGCTCTTGATCTCGCCGGTGTTGTTGTTGATGAACTCGGCCGTGACGAACAGCGGGGCCGCGTAGGTCTGGTCCTTCTCCTTGCACTCGTTGACGGGCGCCTTGACCTCGTCGAACCGGGGGTCGGAGAACGACAGCGACATCTGCCCCGAGAAGTCCTCGATCGGGGACAGCTCGGAGAGCACCTCTTCGAGGCCGCCGACGGGACTCGCCTCGCCGCGGGCGCCGGCCTTCTCGCGCCATTCGGCGCTGCCGATCAACCACTGGAAGGACTCGGTCTGCACCTCGAGTAGGCCGGGAACCTCCAGCGGTTCACGCAACTTTGCGAAAGAGATTCGATCGGGGGCTCCGGGAACGGAACTATTGGCGATAGCTACTGCTGATTTGCTCTGGCGAGAGACTGCCAAGATGCATCCTTCCAGCACCTCATGCGAACGAGCAGCGCCGGCGTGCGCCGGTTCTTATCGTCGCGATTCTGCGTCGGTTTCGGCCGGCGGACTACCTGTCCAGTCCCCAAGCACGCACAGCAGCCCAATCGAGGGGCTCAAGCGTGGACCACGGTGTCAGGTACAGGTGAGGTGGGCAGGAGGCAGCCAGCGCAACGTCCAACCATACCGCAGGGCGGCTTATTCCTCAACCATGGACATATTGCAGTAAAGGCGCTGGCTGGCGTCCTGTACTGCTTCTCATGCACATGCTGCCCAACAGACTGACGCCTCGGGCGGGTTCCGTCAAGGGTTGACGCGATGTTTCGTGTGCAGAACTGCCCGGCACAGGGTCAGGCCGCGACGGTCGTCTGCACCGGTGCCGACGAGGGCCGCGCCTCGGCGGGGGCTTGCCCGAGCACCTGCGCGGTCGCCGTCCCCGCCGGCGTGGGCACCGAGATCGTCGACCCCGGGGTCCCGTAGACGCCGATCGGTGGGTCCTGTGGGTGCAACGCGTCGACGATCCAGCCGCCCGCGAGGATCTGGACGGCGTCGACGTTGCGGGAGCGCGGGAAGCCGCAGACCAGTTTGGCCGGGAAGCCCGAGCTGGCGCCCTCGGCGTCGATGTGTGTGCCGTGTTCGAGCAGCACGCCGACGAACTGGCCCGGGCGCGCGGCCTCGAGCGCTGTTGTACCCGAGCCGAAACCGTTGCAGAGGCCGCACGGAGAGGCGATCTGATAGACCGGCACGGCCTCGGGAAGTTTCCGCACGCCGGCGCCGATTGCGCCGCCGTTGTCGACCCCGTCGAACATGATGACGGCGCGCAGATCGTCTGAACCGCTCTCGGCGATGTACCCGGCAACCGCGGCCACCAGGTTGCCGCCGGCGGAATGGCCGGCAAGCACGAACTGGTCGGGCAGGGTGAGCGTCTGCCCCGGCGACAGCATGCCCGCGTCGATCGCTGCCGCCGTCGCACTGGCCTGCAGCGCGGTGCGGTCGGGATCGGTGAACAGCGCGGCGATCGCGCGGTGCATCGGATCGCCGTTGATCCAGAAGCCGCCGACCGCGAAGAAGTTCGACGTGATCGTCGGAGCGACGACGATGGTGTTCGTCTCCTCGGCAAGCTGGACAGCCAGGGCCGACACGTTGGCGTTGCTCCGGAAGAAGCCGTGCTGCAGGTAAGTGACGCCGGTCGGTTCTTCGTCCTGGTTGGGGAAATACCATCTGGCGTCCACGGCACGGCAGTCACACGGCACGGCCAGCTGCGCCCGGCCGATGGTGACCGAACTGCCGGGCGGGACGACCGGCGGCGGATCGAAGAGCTGCACCACAAAGGACAACGCGTTGATCACCAGCGTGCCCAGGAGGTTGAGCAGCGGCACCCTCGGTTGTGCAACCAGTGCAGTCAGCTGCGGAGGTGACGAAACCTCCGGCGCGGTCGCCGTGGGTGTCACGTCGAACGGCGCCGTCGCCGTCGTAGCCGCCGCTTCCTGCGGCAGTGCCCGCGATGCGAGTGACGCGGAAGTGACGACGGCGTCGGCCGGTTTGGTCGGTTCCTTCGATTCCACGCCTTGGGCACGCTCAGGCTTTGCCGGCGGCTCCGGCTTCGCCGCCGGCTCGGCCGTCGCGGGCGTGATCGCCGGCTTGACGTCGACGGTCACCGCGGTGCGGTTGCCGGCATCGCGTTTGGGCACGACGGCGGGTTCGGCGGGCTCGCGGCGTGTGGATTCTTCGTCGGTGCCCGTGATCGAGAAGGCGGGAATGGACGTCGCGGCTCGCGGCTCTGACGAGGACGGCTTCTCCGGGGTCGTGACCCGGAGCGCGGATATCCGGGTGGGCGGAGACTCCGTGCTCGACGACGTCGAGGTGACCGTCGAGCTGGGACCCTGTTCGGCTGCGACAGACGTCGACGAGGGGCCGGGCGTTTCCGACTCGACGGCGGACGGCTGCGTGGACGCCGCGGCACCTGTGGAATCGTGCCCCGCCGTCGGGGTCGAACCGGAGGCCTGCGACGCCGGGTTCGACGCCGAGTTCGATGTCGAGCCGGCCCCCTGGCCGTCGCCGGAACCGCTTTCCGCCGTCGCGGTGGCACTACCGGCCAGGAACACCGCGCTGATACCCGCGGCGACGAACCCCGCACCCAACCACCGCGCGCATCGGTCGGTCACCATCGGAAAGACTCCTCTTGACGTTCGCGTCAATACGCTACCGCCACGCGAAAGGCAGACACCGCCTCCCCCGGGACCACGTCATGAAGTCGTCAGAGATGCGCCGTGCGCCGCCGCCGGCGCCGACGCAGGCTGC
>JBAPQQ010000259.1:0-6008 GCA_049280695.1 Mycobacterium sp. | reverse complement strand
GGCACGCAATGTGAACAAAGCTACGTCACCAGCTAAACTCGTGCGGTCGCCGGCGGGTTAGCGTCTTCGGCTGACGCGGCTACAAACGCTCGTACATTCTCACGAAGTGGCCGGTAACCGCTGCCATACGTCACATGGCAGCGGTCATCCGTACGCGGCCGTTGCAAGTATTACTTCTTGTGGATCACAAAGAGGGTGCCGGGCTTCAGGATAAAGTCCGTTTGGTTGCTGCAAATCGTTGCCGTCACCGGTGAGCCGTCGTACTGTTTGGTCCCCGGAGAAGTCGCAGAAATGGTGCCCGAAACGTTTACCTCAACTGGGTGATCTACGGGGCAGCCCGTGCCGGTTCCCACAACTTGACTGCTGATGTTGGTGAGTTGAAAGCTATCACCATTCAGGAACGGCGCATTCCACTGGACTGTTTCAGTCCCGGGTGCGGTCCTTGTAGTGAAGCCGGATCCCTCTCCCTGCCGGGAGATGCACCCGGTGAGCGGATGGGGCCACGACGTATTTTGTCCGGAGAAGCCGCTGCACTGGATCCAAACGTCAGGCGGCACAGGCGGCTCAGCTGCCGCCGGCCCGCTTATAACTAGTGTCGACCCCGCGAAACCAGCGACCCCCAGAACGAAGCCGGCCACCATCGTGACGGTGCGATGACGCGAAAAATGTTCCTGCATGAAGGATGCCCTCCCCTTGCGCTCGTCATCCGAGCGAATTAGCAATGTTCGAACGACCCATGCTAAAAGCGACATAGGGAACTCCCATACAGTCGTACAGCATGTGCGTGTACGAATGTATAGCACATCTGTGAGCCAGCGCACAAGTGAGGCCCGTGTGATGCCCTCACCTGGTTATACGGATGTACAAGAATGACGTATCTGCGGCACGACACACCTGCCGCGATATAGAACGGACCCAAAGGCCACGGGGACAAGCGCGTGACACCGGATTCGGGATCTTGTGAAGTAGGGACACGAAGCTCCGCGCGGTAGAGGTGGACCGGTAAACTAACCGAATTGCGTCAGGCCACCATCGACTGCAAGCGATTGCGCTGTGATGTAAGCGGATTCGGCGCTCAACATGAAGACGGTCGCATAGGCGATGTCCCACGCTGTCGCCTGCCTTCCGAGCGGCCAACGTATTTTGGTCCGCCCAGCGACAGATGCGTCGCCCACGCGGCCTAGCGGAGTGTCCACCGGTCCAGGAATGACGTGGTTCGCGCGGATGGATCGGGGCGCACCTTCAAGTGCGACGTGGCGAGTGAGCCCGAACAGGGCTGCTTTCGAGGAGTCGTATGCCGGGAAGTGCGTTCCCGCCTTCAGCCCCGCGGCCGAGCCGATGAATACGAATGAGCCTCCGTCGTCAAGCAGAGGCATTGCAGCGCGGGCGACGAGAAAGTGTGAACGCACGTTGACCGCAAAAATGTCGTCCCACAACTCCGGTGATGTTCCGGTTAGGCCTCTGCCTTCTCCGAATCCGACATTAGCTACCACGCCATCCAGGCCACCGAGTTTCTCGTGGGCTTCCTCAACGAGCTGCTCGCACTTTCCGGCGTCGCGGACATCGGCGACGACTGGCACCGAAGCGGCGCCCTCTCGGGAGCACATATCGGCAGTTAGCTCGGCAGCGTTTTCGTTGACGTCGACGCAAGCCACGCTGGCTCCCTCACGAGCACAGAGCACCGCGATGGCCCGCCCGTTGCCGACTGTTAAGTCCGGGTCCGGCGATGGCCGAGTGCCTGCGCCCACAACCACAACCCGGCGACCGATGAGCCGAGACCGTCCGACAGCGGCGCCGGCTGATTCCGGGGGGAGACTCATGGCTCGAATGTAACACTCTTGCTATACGGCTGTACAGTCAGGCGACTACCGCAGGCATGCTGTCCCATCCGCGCACCGTCGACGTGCGTGATCGGCGCGCACCGGCCATGTCGACATCCCACTCCGGCCACCGCTTCAACACCTCTTCGAGCGCCACGCGACCCTCTAAGCGGGCTAACGGGGAACCAACGCAGAAGTGCGCCCCACGGCCGAAAGTGAGATGACCACCGGGCTTCCGATGAATGTCGAATGTGTCAGGGTTATCGAAGTGACGTTCGTCGCGATTGGCTGAGGCAAGCATCATGAGCAGCGCGCTGCCCGCAGGGATGACCTGTCCTTGAAAGGTGACGTCGTCCGTGGCGACGTAGCGCGCTACATGCGGCCCTGGCGGCTCGAAGCGGAGGAGTTCCTCGATCGCCGTAGGAATCAAGCCATGATTCTCGACGAGCTCCTTGCGTTGATCGGGATGTTCGGCGAGAACTTTACCCATCCAGCCGAACATGCGGCCGGTCGTCTCGACACCGGCACCGGCGACGACGGCCAGGAACACGATGAGCTCCTGCTTGGTCAACTTCCGCGTGGTTCCGGTTTCATCCTCGAACTCCACGTTGAGTAGTTCTGTGATCAGGTCGTCGGAGGGGTTCTTCTCTCGCCACTCGACATACTCTCCGAACATCTCACCCGTGAAGTAGCGATCCTTCTTGATTGCCATGGGTTTTCCGCGTTCGTTCCGCAGAACGTTGTTGGCGTGCTCGCGCACCGCAGGCTGTTCGGAGTCGGGGATCCCGGCGAGCATGCCGATCGTACGCATCGGAAGTTCAGCGCCCAGATCCTCGACGAAGTCGAACCTATCGCCGCCCACGAGCGGATCAAGACAGGCCACGCAGAAGGCGCGGATTTTGTCTTCGATGGCGCGCATCTTTTTTGGCGTGAACGCCCGAGAGACGATCGCACGATGAATGGTGTGTAGCGGCGGGTCCTCGTTGATGAAAATGCCTGGGGGCATGACAGGATCTGCCATGACAACTTCGAGGATGTCGCCTTTCGCCGAACTGAGTCGTGCGGTGTCCTTCAGCGCTGCATCGACGTCGGTGTAACGGCTGACACCCCAGAAGTCGTGGCGCTCATTGTGATAGACCGGGCACTCCTCTCGGAGCCGCCGGTAGGTCGGGTAGGGATCGAGGTCGATGTCGAAGTCCCATGGGTCGTAGTACAGGTCGGTCAACGTCGGCTCCTCGGCAGCGGTTGTTCATACGCGCATGGCACGCCTGCTATACGACCGTACAACAGAGATATTCGTCGAGCAACCATGCCCGCGCAACATATCGATGCTATACGCTTGTACAACATCGGCAGTGCAGGCAGCCCCGCTCGCTAAACGATTCGAGGAGTGCAAATGGAGAGTCGGTTTTCACTGGACGGCCGCGTCGCCGTCATCACGGGTGGAGGTACCGGAATCGGACGCGGCGCCGCACTCGTCCTGGCCGAGCATGGTGCCGATGTCGTGCTGGCCGGCCGTCGCCCTGATCCACTAGAAGAAACAGCAAAGGACGCGCAATCCCTGGGCCGTCGCGCCCTGGCGGTACCTACCGATGTCACCACAGCCGATGGCTGCCGCGGTCTGGTGGAGAGGGCAATCGACGAATTCGGCAGGCTCGACATACTGGTCAATTGCGCCGGCGGTGCCGAAACCAAGTCGATCCTCAAGTGGCCGGACGACGATTTCGAGAATGTACTCGCATTGAACTTCAAGGCGATCTGGCACCTGTCGAAGGCGGCCGCGAAACCGATGATAGCGCAGGGCAAAGGTGCGATCGTCAACATCTCGTCCGGTGCGAGCCTGCTGGCCATGCCGCAGGCAGCGCCATATGGAGCGGCCAAGGCAGCGGTGAACAACCTGACTGGTTCCATGGCCGCTGCATGGGCGAAGAAGGGCATTCGGGTCAACGCCATCGCGGTCGGTGCGGTGCGGGCTGCCACCTTGACCGACGACGCCGCGCGGTACGGCCTGGACCCCGAAGCCATCGCGATGACCAATGGTCTCGGACGTCTCGGCGAGCCGGATGAGATCGGATACGGGGTCTTGTTCTTTGCTTCCGATGCGTCGAGCTTCTGCTCGGGTCAGACGCTGTATATGCACGGAGCGCCAGGGCCGGCGGGAGTGTAACGGCGCACACCGCAAGGACGGCCTGCGAGCGCAATCGGTCGGAGCAGCGGTGCTGTCGTCCGCGCTTCTTGTGTCACCTGTGGTTTCGCTATACAGTCGTACAGCGATAGCAAAGTTGGCCACGATCAAGGAGTGATGGTATGAGCCGGATTGCGGTGGTCACGGGCGGAGGATCCGGCTTGGGACGGTCCATCAGCCTGAAACTTGCCGCTGATGGTCACCGCGTCGCCGTGGTGGACGTCAATTCCGAGAATGCCGAGAAGGTCGCCGCTGAGATCCATGCGGCGGGAGGCACGGCCATCGCCCTTGGTGTTGACGTGTCTGATGAAGAGGCGGTGGAGGCCGGATTCACCGCTGTCCGTGAACAATTCGGCCCTGTTGAGATCCTGGTGACCAGTGCGGCAATCGCGGGTTTCACGCGGTTCGACCAGATCACCCTCGATGAGTGGAACCGGTACCTGGCGGTCAACCTCACCGGTACGTTCCTGTGCGTCCGTGCGGTGCTGTCAGACATGGTGACCGCGAAGTGGGGGCGCATCGTGACCATTTCGTCAGCGGCTGGCCAGCAGGGCGCTCCCAAACAGGGCCACTACTCGGCTACCAAGGGCGGAGTCATAGCGATGACCAAGACGATCGCACTGGACTACGCCCGCAAGGGCATCACGGCCAACACCGTGCCGCCATTCGTCATTGACTCGCCAATGCTTCGACAACAGCAGGAAGATGGCAGGCTTCCTGCGACGGAAGTGCTCACACGGGCAATCCCGGCCGGCCGCCTCGGAGTGGGGGAAGAGGTGGCGGCTGTGTGTTCCTTTCTGTGTTCCGACGGCGCGGGCTACGTGAATGGTCAGGTGATCGGCGTCAACGGGGGAGCCGTCGTCTGAACCCTCCCCACAACAAGCACTCTGCAACAGGTTCTTTGGAGGTAAATGTGCGAGTGAGTGTCGATTCATCCCGGTGTCAGGGCCACACCTTGTGCGCCATGATCGCACCGGAATCGTTCGACTTGGACGACGTCGACGGCCACGCGCACGCCATCGTCGAAGAGGTCGCCGACGAAAATCAGGAGCTCGTACTGGAAGCGGCGAGCTCCTGTCCCGAGCAAGCCATCACGGTGATGATCGAGCAGGTGGCTGCGGCGCGTGCCTCACATGGCCAAGGACTGGAGCGATGACGTGAGCGCGCTCTCCGACGGCCCCGTCGACTCCACCGCCGTTCCGCGTTATCACTTCGATCGCCACGCCGCCGACTATCGCGAGAAGTTCCTCGACATCACCCACGACATGCATCGTCGGTGCCCGATCGCGTGGACTGACAGCTACGGAGGCCACTGGGTCGCCGCGGGAGGCCAGCAGGTCTTCGAACTCGCCAGATGTCCACACGTTTCCAACGATCACGACGTCCACAATGAACGCCGCGGATACAAGGGAATCTCCATACCGCTGACAGTCGAATCAGAGAACTTCCGCGGCGGCATGCTCGAGATGGACGATCCCGAGCACCGGTACTGCCGCACTGTTCTCAATCCGTACCTGTCGCCCGCCGCGGTCAAGCGGTGGGAACCTTTCGTCGACGAGATCACCCGCGCCTGCATCGACGACCACATCGAGACAGGACGAATCGACTTCGTCGATGACCTGGCGAACGTGGTGCCCGCGGTGCTCACCCTGGCCATGCTCGGAGTTCCGCTCGAGAAATGGACTCTCTACAACGAGCCGGCGCACGCATTGGTTTACACGCGTCCCGACTCGCCCGCGGCCGAACGCATGCGCGAGCTCTACCTGGCAATGGGGGTAGATCTGTTTCACACCCTCAGCGAGATCCGCGACCGACCACGTCCTGGCATCATCGACGCCCTGGCCAAGCTGCGGATCGACGGAGAGGCGCCACCCGACATCGAGTTGATCGGCATGCTGAACCTGCTGATCGGCGGCGGGTTTGATACGACCACAGCCTTGACAGCACACGCACTGGAGTGGCTCTCCCAGCACCCGGAGGAGCGCACGCGACTCAGTCGAGAC
>JBAPQQ010000258.1:0-1781 GCA_049280695.1 Mycobacterium sp. | reverse complement strand
ACACCCTCAACTGCGAAGAGCCGGATATCGATGAGGCCCAGGTCGCGATTACGGCCTTCGAGATCGATTACGGCGCCAAGTACCCCAAGGCGGTGGCCAAGATCGTCGACGACGCCGACGTGCTGCTGGAGTTCTACAAGTACCCGGCCGAGCATTGGGTACACCTGCGCACCACGAATCCGATCGAAAGTACTTTTGCGACAGTACGTTTGAGAACCAACGTGACAAAGGGGCCAGGATCACGCGCTGCCGGACTGGCGATGGCCTACAAGCTGATTGAGGCCGCTCAAAACCGCTGGCGCGCGGTCAACGCGCCGCACCTGGTCGCCCTCGTCCGCGCCGGCGCCGTCTTCCACAAAGGAAAGCTCCTCGAACGACCCGTCGACATCACGCCCACCGAACCTGGGCTTGACCCCGTTTGGTGGACACAGGGGTCAGGCGGCTTGTGCCGTCTGATTGAGTCGGCCTTCGAAGTCGACTGGACTGATCATACCGAGGGCGGAGTGGCGTCGGCGCCTGTTATAGACCCGTTCGATCCAGTCGCCGACAGCGAGCTTGGCTGCTAATTTAGTTGACCATACGTATCGGTCATAGAACTCGACTTTCAGTGTGGCCCAAAATGATTCGGCAGCAGCATTATCCCAGCACACCGCGGTACGGCCCACCGAACGCACCAGGTTATGGTCGCGCGCGAACCGCGCCAGCTGCGCCGAGGTGTACTGACAACCGCGATCGGCATGCAGGATCACCTGTCCGGCCAGCTCCCCGCGCATCGCTACGGCCATCGCCACCGCGGCCTGCACGAGGTCGGTGCTCAGGTGCTCCTCGATGGCCCAGCCGATCACCCGCCGGCTGCAGCCGTCGCGCACCGCACACAAGTACAGCCAGCCCTCACCGGTGCGCAGATAGGTGATGTCGGAGGTCCACACCCGATCCAGCTCACCGGTGTCAAAACAACGACCTACCAGGTCTTTGGGGACCGCGGCGTCGAGGTCGACCAGCGTGGTGGGCGGCGGGAACCGCCGGGGACTGATCCCGGCCAGGCCTTGGCGGCGCAGTGAGGACGCCACGGTCTTACGCGACACCGTCTCGCCGTTGGCGCGCAGGTCGGCCAGGATTCGCGGCGCCCCGTACACCCCGTCGGAGGCAGCGTGGAATGCGGCGACCTTGGCGTCGAGCTCGCCGCGCCGTACCGCGGTCGGACTCGGCCCCGACGCGCAGGCTTTGCGCCACTTGTAGTATCCCGACCGCGACACTTCCAGTAGCTCGCACATCCGCTTGATCGTGTAGGTGGCCTTCTCCGCCTCGATTATCCGGTAGGCGTCTACCGGTTCTGTTCGGAGACGAAGAAGGCTGCGGCTTTTTTTAAAAACGCACGGTCCAAACGTAATTCGGCGTTTTCGCGGCGCAGACGCTCCAGCTCTGCACGTTCATCAGTATCAAGCACCCGGGCAGTATCGCCAACCGCGGCCTCATCACGTTGGAGGCGCACCCAACGACCCAGCACTTGTTCACCGACACCGATCTCGGCGGCCACGTGCGCCACAGGTCGGCCGGTATCGATCACCAGGCGGGCGGCCTGCTCCCGAAACTCCGGGGTGTACTTCCGACGCTTGCCCGACATATGGACAACCTTCCCGCAGGACCAGCGGTCCCACCAGTCAGGTGTCCACCATCAGGGGTCAACCCCACTTCTTCACATCACCGGTCTCGTCGACCACCAGGATCGCCCCCGGGTCGCCGAACGCGTCGACGACGTAGTCGCGCAGGTCGTCACGGAC
>JBAPQQ010000257.1:0-4098 GCA_049280695.1 Mycobacterium sp. | reverse complement strand
GTCGTGCTCGGGATGGGCCAGCGCGGGCACCCAGACCTTTCGCGGCGAGCTTCCGGGCAACGCCACGCGGCCGAGCAGATGCGCCAGGCCGAGTACCAGCGGAAGGCGGATCACGGGTTCGAGCTTGTGCACGTTGCGCAGCGGCGCACCCGACGCGTCGAGGAAGGCCTGCACGTGGTGCGCCACCGGCGAACCGAGGCCGCCGGAGTAGCCGACCGCCAGCAGCGCGACGCCGGCCAGCAGCATGGCCACCAGACGTCCTCGCGCGGGCATGGAGCGCAGCGCGAGCCCGGCCAGCCCGCCGGCCGCGATGAGCGTGGTCGCCAGGATTGCGACGGAACCGGTGACCAGCGACGGCCCCGCGGTGGCCGCGGGCGCGACGTACGGCGTCCAGCTGTCGGTGCCGCGCAACACCTCCGTCAGCGACGTCCACTGCGTGGTGACGCCCGACGACTCGATGAAGTCCAGAAACGGCGGGCTCACCTGGCCCAAGAGCACGAGGGCGATCAGCCACCAGGCCGTCGCCAGCAGGAGTCCGAGCAGCCACCACCCGGTGAACCGCCACCACAGCCGGTTCGGCCGATGACACGCCAACCAGATCACCGCGGCCAGGCAGCCGGTGAGCGTCGCGACCGCGTTGACCGCACCCATCAACGCGACCGCCACCGCGGCCCGGGCGGCCAGCACCCGCAGCGAACCCCGGCTCTGCATGGCCAGGATCACCGGCAGAAGCACCCACGGCGCCAGCATCATCGGCAGCGTCTCCGACGAGATCGAACCGATGGTCGTCAGTACCCGCGGCGACAGCGCGAACGCGCCCGCGGCGACGACCCGCGATGACGTCGTGCCGATGCCGAGCGTCTCGGCGACGCGAAGCAGGCCCCAGAACCCGACCGTCAACAGCAGTGCCCACCACAGCCGCTGCGTCACCCATCCCGGCATGCCCAGGGTGTCCCCGAGCAGGAAGAAGGCACCGTGGGGGAACAGGTAGCCGTAGGCCTGGTTCTGGGCCTGGCCGAACGGCAGCTCGCTGCTCCACAGGTTCGTCGCGCGGGCCAGGAACCGCAGCGGCGCGGCCGTGAGATCGAGCTTCGTGTCGGGTGAGATCCGCCCGGGCGACTGGGCGAAGCACAGGATCAGCGCGGCGGCCCCGACGGCCCACAGCCAACGCCGTGACAACGGTGCGACGGTGGGCCCTCGGTCCGTCGCGGTGAGGCTAGCTACGGTCGCCGTACTCCACCCGATTGAGAATCGACGCCCCGTCGCCGGGAGACAGCGGCGGCTTCTTGTCCTGCTGCACCATCAGCGTCACGCCGAAGATCGCGGCCGCACCGAGGAGCAGACCGACGACCAACGAGCTTGTCGCGGCCAGCGCGAACTGGCCGCGAGGGGTCTTGCGCGGGATGTTCCACCGCATGCCCAGGACGCCGAGGCCGGCCACCAGCAAGACGAACAGGATGCCCAACACGATCACCGCGGTCGAACCCACAGAAGACTCCTCGCGACGACGGCTGGCTAACGGGCTCTGGTCAAGTTAGCAGATGGCAGCGGCTGCGGCGCCGGAGCAGGAACCGCCGATGTGGTGGGTACTATCCCGGAATGCGACACGGCCGGCACTCCTCGGTGCGCCGCTGGCAACCAATCCTCCAGGTCGTGGTCACCGTCGTCGCAGTTGCCGCGCTCGTCTTCGCCGGAGTCATGTGGATCCGCCATCGAGAGTCGACGAATGCGACGCCGCGGGCCGGCACGCAACCAAACTCGACGCCGCTCCCGCCACCGGCGGCACCGGTCTGCACGGACGATCCGCTCGCGCTGCCGCTGCGCGACAAGCTTGCGCAACTGTTGATGGTCGGCGTGACGGACGCCGACGACGCTCGGACGGTAGTGACCAACTACCACGTCGGCGGCATCTTCATCGGCAGCTGGACCGACCTGTCGATGTTGGACAGCCTCGGCGAGATCACCACCGCCGCGGGAAGCTTTCCGGTGGCCGTCAGCGTCGACGAGGAAGGTGGCCGGGTGTCGCGACTGGCGTCGCTGATCGGTCCCGCCCCGTCGGCGCGTGAGCTGGCGGCCGGCAGCACGCCCGACCAGGTGTACGCGCAGGCGCTCCAGCGCGGCCAGGCGATACGTGGCCTCGGCATCACGGTCGACTTCGCGCCCGTCGTCGACGTGAGCGACCAGCCCGACGACACCGTCATCGGCGACCGGTCGTTCAGCAACGACCCCGCCACGGTGACCGAATACGCCAGTGCGTATGCGCGTGGTCTGCGCGACGCGCACCTTTTGCCGGTGCTCAAGCACTTTCCCGGCCACGGCCACGGGTCCGGCGACTCGCACACCGCGTCGGTGGTGACGCCGCCGCTGTCGCAGCTCGAGGGCGACGACCTGGTCCCGTACAAGACCCTGTTGGCCGACGGCCCGTTCGCCGTGATGGTCGGGCACATGGAGGTGCCTGACCTCACCGGCGGCCAACCGGCCAGCCTCAATCACGCGGCGTACGACCTCCTCCGCAGCGGCAGTTACGGCGGACCCGGTTTCGACGGTGTGGTGTTCACCGACGACTTGTCGAGCATGCGCGCGATCAGCGACCACTACGGGGTTGCGCAGGCGGCGTTGTTGGCGCTGCAGGCCGGAGCCGACATCGCACTGTGGGTGACCACCGACGAGGTGCCCGCGGTTCTCGACCGGCTGCAGCAGGCGGTGAACGCCGGAGAGCTCAGCGAGCAGGCGGTCAACGAGAAGGTGTTGCGGGCGACGGGGTTCAAGGGCCGCAACCCGCAGTGCTGACCCTTACCCTGGAAGCGGATGACGAGCGAACGGCGTAAGGGTTGACGATGGCGGGTGGCACGAAGCGGTTGCCACGCGCTGTGCGGGAGCAGCAGATGCTCGACGCGGCCGTGGAAATGTTCTCGCGCAACGGCTACCACGAGACGTCGATGGACGCGATCGCCGCCGAGGCTCAGATCTCCAAGCCGATGCTGTACCTGTACTACGGCTCCAAGGAGGAGCTGTTCGGCGCCTGCCTGGACCGCGAACTGGGCCGCTTCATCGAGGCGGTCCGCTCTGACATCGACCTCACTCAAAGTCCGAAAGACCTGCTCTGCAACACGATCCGCGCCTTCCTGCATTACATCGATGCCAACCGGGCGTCGTGGATCGTGCTCTACCAGCAGGCCACCAGTTCGCAGATGTATTCCCATACCGTGCGTGAAGGACGCGAACGGATCATCGACCTGGTGGCGCGGCTGTTGAGCGAGGGCACCCGAAACCCTGAGCCGGACACAGACTTTCACATGCGGGCCGTCGCGCTGGTCGGCGCCGGCGAGGCGATCGCGACGCGGGTGAGCAGCGGTGAGGCCGACGTGAACGAGGCGGCCGAAATGCTGATCGACCTGATCTGGCGCGGCGTGCGGGGACGGCCGGCCGACGACTACGGGCAGCACGGAATATGAGTGTGTTGCAGACGCCCGCCGAGCGATTCTCGAATCTGCCGGGTTACTCCTACGAACCGCACTACGTCGACGTCGAAACCGACGGAATCGCCCCGCTGCGAATGTCTTACGTCGATGCCGGCCCAGCTGACGGCCCCATCGTACTCCTCGTCCACGGGCAACCGACATGGTCGTACCTTTACCGCAAGGTCATCGGCGTGCTCGCCGAGGCGGGACTGCGTGCGATCGCGCCGGATCACATCGGGTTCGGCCGCTCCGACAAGCTCACCGAGCCCACCGACTACACGTTCGCCCGCCACGTCGACTGGCTGCACAGCTTCGTCACGAGCCTGGACCTTCGCGGCGTCACGCTGGTCGTCCAAGATTGGGGTGGCCCGATTGGCTTGAGCGCATTGGCCCGCGACCCCGACCGGTTCGCACGCATCCTCGCCACGAACACCGCCGTGCACACCAGCGACCCAGCGCTGGCCGGCAAGCTCGCATGGGCCAACCACAGTGTCGGCGGTGGCCGCGTGATGTTGGAGGAACAGCTCGTCGACTACGTGCTGCTCTACCAACGCGCACCGGACATCTTCCCGAGTTTCTTTGTGAACGGCGTCTCGGGCCCGTTGCCCGCCGACGTGCTCGCGGCGTACGACGCCCC
>JBAPQQ010000256.1:0-2815 GCA_049280695.1 Mycobacterium sp. | reverse complement strand
GACCGGTAAGGTTATCGCGGCGAAAGCCCGGATCAGAAAAGACGACAGGTGCAGACACACGAAATCAGGAAGCGGTTCACCGACCACTTCGTGAACGCGGGTCACACCGAGGTGCCCAGCGCCTCGGTGATCCTCGACGACCCCAACCTGCTCTTCGTCAACGCGGGCATGGTGCAGTTCGTGCCGTATTTCCTGGGCCAGCGCACGCCGCCGTATGCCAAGGCGACCAGCATCCAGAAATGCATCCGCACACCCGACATCGACGAGGTGGGCGTCACCACCCGCCACAACACGTTCTTCCAGATGGCCGGCAACTTCAGCTTCGGCGACTACTTCAAGAAGGGCGCGATCGAGCTGGCCTGGACGCTGCTGACCCACTCCGTCGAGGACGGCGGTTACGGGCTGGACCCCGAAAAGCTCTGGGTGACAGTCTATTTGGACGACGACGGGGCTGCGGGTCTGTGGCAGGAGGTCGCGGGACTGCCGGAGCAGCGGATCCAGCGCCGCGGCATGGCCGACAACTACTGGTCAATGGGTATCCCCGGGCCGTGCGGTCCGTCGTCGGAGATCTACTACGACCGCGGCCCCGGCTACGGCCCCGAAGGCGGGCCGGTGGTCAGCGAAGACCGCTACATCGAGATCTGGAATCTCGTGTTCATGGAGAATCTGCGCGGCGAGGGCACGTCGAAGACGGACTTCGAGATCCTGGGACCATTGCCGCGCAAGAACATCGACACCGGGATGGGTGTCGAGAGGCTGGCATGCGTACTGCAGGGCGTCGACAACGTCTACGAGACCGACCTGCTGCGCCCGGTGATCGACGAAGTCGCTCAATCCGCGCCGCGCGGGTACGGCGAGGGAAACCATGACGACGACGTCCGCTACCGCATCATCGCCGACCACAGCCGCACCGCGGCGATACTGATCGGCGACGGCGTCAGCCCCGGCAACGACGGGCGCGGATACGTGTTGCGCCGCCTGCTGCGCCGCATCGTGCGCGCAGGCAAGCTGCTCGGAATCGACACCCCGATCGTCGGTCGGCTGATGGCCACCGTGCGCGACGCGATGGGCCCGTCGTATCCGGAACTCGTCACCGACTTCGCCCGGATCACCAGGATCGCCGAGGCGGAGGAGGCCGCGTTCAACCGGACGCTGGCGTCGGGCTCGCGGCTCTTCGAAGAGGCCGCCGCGACGACGAAAGCCGAAGGCGCCACAGTGCTGTCCGGCTCGGATGCGTTCACGCTGCACGACACCTACGGGTTCCCGATCGACCTCACACTCGAGATGGCCGCCGAGGCCGGGCTCGAGGTCGACGAGGCGGGCTTCCGCACCCTGATGGCCGAGCAGCGCGAGCGCGCCAAGGCCGACGCCGCCGCGCGCAAGCACGCCCACGCCGATCTGACGGCGTACCGGGAGCTGGTGGACGCCGGACCCACCGAATTCACCGGCTTCGACGAACTCTCCTCGGAGGCAAGGATCCTCGGCATCTTCGTCGACGGCAAGCGGGTGCCGGTGGTGGCGCACAACCGGGGTCGGCAGGCCACCGAGCGCGTCGAGCTGATCCTCGATCGCACCCCGCTGTACGCCGAATCCGGCGGCCAGATCGCCGACGAGGGTTCGATCACCGGCACCGGGGCCGGCGCCACCGCCAAGGCCGCCGTCACCGACGTGCAGAAGATCGCGAAAACCCTGTGGACACACCGGGTCAACGTCGAGTCAGGCGAGTTCGTCGAGGGCGACACCGTTGTCGCAGCGGTGGATCAGCGCTGGCGACACGGCGCCACCCAGGGCCACTCGGGCACCCACCTGGTGCACGCTGCGTTGCGGCAAGTCCTGGGCCCCAACGCCGTTCAAGCCGGTTCGTTGAACCGGCCGGGCTATCTCCGGTTCGACTTCAACTGGCAGGGCGCACTCACCGAAGATCAGCGCACCCAGATCGAGGAAGTCACCAACAAGGCGGTCGAAGCCGACTTCCAGGTGCACACGTTCAGCACCGGGCTCGAAAAAGCCAAGGCGATGGGCGCGATCGCGCTGTTCGGGGAGAGCTACCCCGACGAGGTGCGGGTGGTCGAGATCGGCGGACCGTTCTCGCTGGAGCTGTGCGGCGGCACGCACGTGCACAACTCCGCCCAGGTCGGTCCGGTGACCATCCTCGGTGAATCGTCGATCGCGTCGGGCGTGCGCCGTGTCGAGGCCTACGTCGGGCTGGACGCGTTCCGTCACCTCGCCAAGGAGCGTGCGCTGCTGGCCGGGCTGGCGTCGTCGCTGAAGGTACCGTCCGAAGATGTCCCGGCACGGGTGGCCACACTGGTCGAACGGCTCAAGGCGGCCGAGAAGGAACTCGAGCGGACCCGGCAGGCGTCGGCTCGCGCCACCGCCGCGAATGCTGCCGCCGGAGCAGAACGAGTCGGTAGTGTCCGACTCGTGGCCCAGCGAATGTCGGGAGAGACGGCGGGGGACCTGAGAACCCTCGTCGGCGACATCCGCGGACGGTTGGGCAGCGAACCGGCGGTCGTCGCGCTGATCGCCGAGGCCGAAGGCGGAACGGTGCCATACGTGGTCGCGGCCAGCCCGGCCGCGGTCGACATCGGTCTGCGCGCCGACGAGCTGGTCAAACACCTCAGCGAGGCGGTCGACGGACGCGGCGGCGGAAAGGCCGAGCTGGCGCAGGGATCGGGCAGGAAACCGGCCGGAATCGACGCGGCACTGGCCGCGTTGCGAGCCGAGATCGCCCGGAGCTAGCTGCGTGGCTGTCGGCATAGACCGCCTGCCGGACCGTCCCGGCAGCGACGACCCGGGGCGGGGGCGTCGGCTG
>JBAPQQ010000255.1:0-2505 GCA_049280695.1 Mycobacterium sp. | reverse complement strand
GATGTGGTCTGACCTCGGCGAGGTGCGCACCGTCGCCGTCCATCCGAAGGTGAAGGGCCACGGCATCGGTCACGCAATCGTCGACCGGCTGATCGAGGTGGCGCGCGAACTTGCGCTGCAACGTGTGTTCGTGCTCACATTCGAGACCGAATTCTTCACCAGGCACGGCTTCGTCGAAATCGAGGGCACCCCGGTGACCGCGGAGGTGTACGAGGAGATGTGCCGGTCATACGACACCGGCGTGGCGGAGTTCTTGGACTTGTCCTACGTCAAGCCCAACATTCTCGGAAACTCGCGAATGCTGCTGCTGCTGTGAGCCATTTCGGCGCGGTTACGTTCGCTGAGCGACGGTTTGCGCGCCGAAATCGCTTCTAGCCGTCGGCCGTGTCGGTGCCGCGGATCGACGCGAGCGTGGCCGCCAGTTCGTCGGGCTTGACCAGCACCTCGCGGGCCTTGGAACCCTCGCTGGGCCCGACGATGCCGCGGGCCTCCATCAAGTCCATGAGCCGGCCAGCCTTGGCGAACCCGACCCGCAGCTTGCGCTGCAGCATCGACGTGGAACCGAACTGGCTGGACACCACCAGCTCGACGGCCTGCAGGAAGACGTCCATGTCGTCGCCGATGTCGGGGTCGACCTCGGTGCGCTCAGACGTGGTCTTGGCGTTGGTGACTCCGTCGGTGTACTGCGGTTGGGCCTGGTCTTTGCAGGCGGCGACGACGGCGTGGATCTCCTCGTCGGTTATATAGGCGCCCTGCAGCCGGATCGGCTTGTTGGCGCCCATTGGCAGGAACAGGCCATCGCCCATGCCGATCAGCTTCTCGGCGCCCTGCTGGTCGAGGATCACCCGGCTGTCGGTCAGCGACGACGTGGCGAAGGCCAGCCGTGACGGCACGTTGGTCTTGATCAGACCGGTCACCACGTCCACCGAAGGCCGCTGTGTCGCCAGCACCAGGTGAATGCCGGCGGCGCGGGCCTTCTGCGTGATCCGCACCACCGCGTCCTCCACGTCGCGTGGCGCGGTCATCATCAGGTCGGCGAGCTCGTCGACGATCGCCACCACGTACGGGTATGGCTGATACTCGCGCTGGCTGCCCAGCGGGGTAGTGATCTGGCCGGCCTTGAGCTTGGCGTTGAAGTCGTCGATGTGGCGCACCCGCGACGCTTGCATGTCCTGGTAGCGCTGCTCCATCTCCTCGACGAGCCACGCCAGCGCCGCCGCCGCCTTCTTCGGCTGCGTCACGATCGGCGTGATCAGATGCGGAATGCCTTCGTAAGGCGTGAGTTCCACCATCTTCGGGTCGATCAGGATCATCCTGACCTCTTCCGGTGTGGCACGCGCCAGAAGCGAGACCAGCATCGAGTTGACGAAGCTCGACTTGCCCGAGCCGGTGGAGCCGGCCACCAGCAGGTGCGGCATCTTGGCCAGGTTCCAGGAGATGTACTCGCCTTCGATGTCCTTGCCCAGCCCGATCACCAGCGGGTGATGGTCGCGCCGGGTCGACGGGTCGGTGAGCACGTCGGCCAGCCGCACCATCTCGCGGTCGATGTTGGGCACCTCGATGCCGACCGCAGACTTGCCGGGGATCGGCGCCAGCATCCGCACGCTCTCGGTGGCCACCGCGTAGGCAATGTTCTTCTGCAGCGCGGTGATCTTCTCGACTTTCACCCCTGGGCCGAGTTCGACCTCGTAGCGCGTGACGGTCGGGCCGCGGGTGCAGCCGGTGACCGCGGCGTCTACCTTGAACTGCTGCAGCACCGACGTGATGGCGTCGACCATGTGGTCGTTGGAAGCGCTGCGCCGCTTCGGCGGATCGCCGGCGATGAGCAGGTCCAGGGAGGGCAGCGTGTAGGGCCCCTCGACCACTCGGTCCTGGACCACCAACTCCCGGCTGGGCTTCTTCGAGCGCCGGCGGACCGGCGGCTCTTCCTCGACCACGGGTGGCTCCGGGATGGTCGGCGTCTCGTCTTCGAGCGGATAGGCCTCGTAGGCGGGCTCCCATGGCTGCGCCTCGTCGTCGTAGTAGTCGTCGGCCTCGGCCCGCGCGGGCAATCCGTGGACCGCGAACATCGCGCGCAGCGTGGACGGCAGCTCGCGGACCGTCATTCCGGACACCAGCAGCACCCCGAACAGCACGCCGATGAACAACAGCGGCGCAGCGATCCACGCGGTCACACCGTCTGACAGCGGACCGCCGATTGCGAAGCCGACGAACCCGGCCGCGTGCTGCCGGCCCGCCGGCGTCTGCGGGGACCCGGCCCACAGATGCCACAGCCCGAGCGCCGGCAGCGTGATCATCGCCGAGCCCAGCACCAGCCGTGGCCGCGCCTGGGGGTCGGGCTCCGACCGCGTCAATGCCACCGCGACGATCACCGCGACGATCGGCAGCAGCATCACTGCCGAGCCGATCAAGGTCCGCAGCGCCGAGTCCACCCACTGGCCCACCGGCCGCGCGGCGTCGAACCAGCTGCTCGCCGCGATCAGCACCGCGACGGCCAGCAGCGCC
>JBAPQQ010000254.1:0-9907 GCA_049280695.1 Mycobacterium sp. | reverse complement strand
GACCAGCCACGAGTCGGACCGCTGGCCGACGCGCGGCTCACCGCCCCCACGAGCAGCCCGAACAGCAGCGTCAACGGCAGGATCGCCCACGCCGGCCACCGCGCGGACTGCGCGACGGCGACCGTGGCGACCAGCCACGCCAGCCCGGCGCCTACCAGCACCACCACCCCCGCGATCGCGGCAGTGGAACGTTCGTGACGCTCGCTGAGCTCATGTGAGCGGCCGCCGCCGAGCCAGGTCAAAGTTTGCGCGAACATGACTACTGAGAACACCTCCAGTTGTCCAGGGTGACAGGGGGTTCGCCGACACACCGAATTCAGCACGCGGCGTGTGGCACGGTTCACATTCTGTCCTCGTCCGGCCGCCCGCGACCTGCGACGACACCCCTCAACTACAGTGCTGCGTGTGCAGATCCGAGAGCACGTCTCCAGCAAGCCGGCCGTCATCATCCACCCATCGGGAACGGTGGTGACGTTCGCCGAGCTGGAGGCGCGCGCGAATCGGCTGGCCCACCACTTCCGCAGGGCCGGACTGCGCGAGGCCGACACCGTCGCGGCGGTTCTGGAGAACAACGAACACGTGCACGCGGTGATGTGGGCGGCCCGGCGATGCGGCTTGTACTACGCGCTGATCAACACGCACCTGACCGCGGCCGAGGCGGCCTACATCGTCGAGAACAGCGATGCGAAGGCGGTCATCGGGTCACGGGCCACCCGCGCTGTCTGCGAGCACCTCGCCGAGCTGACGAAACTGCCCGACCTGTTGATGATCGCCGATGACGACCTACCCGGCTGGCAGCGCTACCCGGAGTGCGTCGCCGACGAGCCCGACACCCCGGTCGACGACGAACGCGAGGGCGACCTTCTGCAGTACTCGTCGGGAACTACGGGGCGGCCCAAAGGAATTCGCCGGCCACTGCCCCACGTCACCCCGGCGGAGGCACCCAACGTGCTGAGTGCTCTGCTGATGGCGATCGGAATGACGCCCGAATCGGTGTATCTGAGTCCTGCGCCGCTGTATCACACCGCGCCGTGCCTGTGGACGACGTCCGCGCTGGCGATGGGTGTGACCGTGGTGGTGATGGAGAAGTTCGACCCGGAGCAGACACTGGCTGCGATCCAGCGGTACGGCGTGACCCATGGCCAGTTCGTCCCGGCGATGTTCGTGCGCATGCTCAAGTTGCCTGAGGCGGTGCGCAATTCGTACGATATATCCAGCCTGAAGCGGGTGATTCACGCGGCAGCGCCGTGCCCGGTGAAGATCAAGCAGCAGATGATCGACTGGTGGGGGCCGATCGTCGACGAGTACTACTCCTCCTCGGAGGGGGCCGGCATCACGTTCATCACGGCCGAGGACTGGATGGTGCACCCCGGGTCGGTGGGCAAGCCGCTGCTCGGGGTGGCGCACATTCTCGACGACGACGGCGACGACCTGCCCGCAGGGCGGGCCGGCCACGTGTACTTCGACATCGGCCGGGTGTCGTTCGAATACCACCGCGACCCGGAAAAGACCGCGGAATCGCGCAGCAGGCACGGCTGGGTGACGGTCGGCGACGTCGGCTACCTCGACGACGACGGCTACCTCTACCTGACGGACCGCCGCCACCACATGATCATCTCCGGCGGTGTCAACATCTACCCGCAGGAAGCCGAGAGCCTGCTCGTCACTCACCCGAAGGTGCTGGACGCCGCGGTGTTCGGTATCCCCGACGACGAGATGGGGCAGTCGGTCAAAGGTGTCGTGCAGACCGTGGACCCCGCCGACGCCACCGAGAAGTTCGCCGGCGAGTTGCTGGGCTGGCTGCGAGACCGCTTGGCGCACTACAAGTGTCCGCGCTCGATCTCCTTCGAGGCGCAGCTGCCCCGCACCGACACGGGCAAGCTGTACAAGCAGGACCTCGTCGCGAAATACTCGGCTCATGCTCCGAAATGAGGTTATCTGCACGCTAGAGCGCGAAGAGCGTGCAACAAGTCTGATCTCGCCGGCGGCGTGATGAGCGCCGGCCCGTACTTCGACGAGCTGCATGTGGGGCAGGTTTTCGACTCGCCGCCCTCGATGACGCTGACGCAGGGTGTGGCTGCCACGCACCAGGCCATCCTGGGCGATCGGCTGAGGTTGCCGCTGGACGCCCATCTGACCTATGCGGTGACGGGGGCGACGTCGGCGTTGACGCACCCGGGTCTGGTGTGCGACGTCGCGATCGGGCAGTCGACATTGGTGACCCACCACGTCAAGGCGAACTTGTTCTACCGCGGGCTGGTGTTCCACCGGTTCCCGGTGATCGGTGACAGCCTTTTCACCCGCACGGAAGTGGTTGCGCTGCGGCAGAATTCGCAGAAGACCGGCCGTGCGCCCACCGGTATGGCGGCGTTGCGGATGACGACGATCGATCAAGTCGGCCAGCTGGTGCTCGACTTCTACCGCTGCGCGATGCTGCCGCTGAGCCCGGACGCCGACCCGGGGCGCGAGCCACCCGCCGACGACCTGTCGACGATCGGCGGAGAACCGGTGACGCTGACGAAGGCCGTCGAGGAATGGGACGCCGACGGGTTCCGGGCGCGGGTGCCGGGGCCGCACTTCGACTCGGGGCTGACGGGTGCGGTGCTGCACAGCAGCGCGGACGTCGTGTCCAGCGCTCCGGAGCTGGCCAGGCTTACCCTGAATGTTGCTGCAATACATCATGATTCGCGGGTTGGCGGCCGCCGGCTGGTGTACGGCGGGCACACGATCGGGTTGGCGCTGGCCCAGGCGAACCGCCTGCTGGCCAACCTCGTCACCGTGCTGGGGTGGGAGTCCTGCGACCACACCGGGCCGGTGCACGAGGGCGACACACTGGTCAGTGAACTGCATGTGGAAGCAGCCGAACCGCTGCCTCAGGGCGGCATTCTGCGACTGCGGTCGCTGGTGTCCGCTGTCGGGGAGGACGAGCGGCCGGTGCTGGACTGGCGGTTCTCGGCGCTGCAGTTCTGATCCGTGCGCGAAGGCGGTAGCGGCCGCGGGAAAGTCGCGCGCGGGCCACCGGAACTCACCCAAGCGCCTGCCGCAGCGCCTCGCATTGGTTTTCGAAGAATGCCCGCGCGACGGATGTGCGCTGGGCGACGCGGTCGAAGCCGTGGAAGGCGCCGTCAACCACCTCGAGCTGGCATGGCACGCCTGCCGAGCGCAGACGTTCGCAGTAGGCGACGTCCTCGTGGTAGAACAGGTCGGCGGTGCCGACGCCGATCCATGCCGGCGGCAGGCCGGCGAGGTCGATGCGCCGCGCCGGGACAGCGACGTCGGGATCGGCCTGGCCGAGGTACCACGCCCATGCGGACTGGTTCATCCGGGCATTCCAAAGTCGATAATTGTGCGCGGCAGCGGGTTTCGACACCGTGCGGTCATCGAGCATCGGATAGCTCAACAGTTGTAACACAGGGCAGATTTCGCCGCGGTCGCGAATCATGAAAGCCAGCGCAGCGGCCAGGCCGCCGCCCGCACTCTCACCACCGATCGACACTCGCGAGGCGTCCACCGCTGGCAGCGACGCCAGCCATTGCAGTGCTTCATAGCAGTCGTCCAAAGCGGCTGGATACGTGTGCTCGGGCGCATGCCTATACTCCGGTGCTGCGACCGTGATGCCGAGCGTCCGGCTCAGCCTGTGGCACAAGTCGTCGGTGTGGGCCGGCTTCCCCAACACCAGCCCGCCGCCGTGAATCCAGAGCAGAGCTGGCGCAGCGCCTTGCGTGGCCGGTGGCCGGTGCAGCCGGACGCCTCGCCCGGAGCGCAGCGTGAGCACTTCGACGCCCTTCGCCACCCGCCACTGAGGCAACCGTTCGGCTGCGCGGAAGAGGCGGAGACTACCGGGCGAGGGGAAGGCGCGCGGAAGAAACCGTGCGATAGCGCGCAGATCGGGATGGATGTCGCTGAAACCCCGAAAGCCGTTGTCACGCGGCATATATCGTCTGCCCCTCCTTGAGGGTCTCGACAACCTTGATGTCCTTGATCACCGTCGGGTCGACGGGCAGTGGGTTTCAAAGATTACCAGATCGGCGAGCTTGCCAACCTCGAGAGACCCCTTGCTGTCTTCCTCGAAGTACTGGTAGGCGGCGTTGATAGTGACGGCCTTGAGCGCCCCCAGCGCCGTGACCCGCTGGTCGTCGCCGATCACCTCGCCCGACCGCGACACCCGGTTCACCGCCGTCCACATCAGGAACAGCTGGTCGATCGGGGTGACGTTGAAGTCGGTGTGGTTGGTGGGCCGCAGGCCCAGGTCGATGGCCGCACGCATGGGACTCAGGAAGTCGGCCTGCTCGCGGCCCCGCAACCGGATGTGCGCATCGGCGAAGTAGTACGCGTGAGACGTGAAGAACGACGGGATCACCCGCTCGGCGAGATAGCGCTGCAACTGATCTCGTCGTGCGAACTGCGAATGGATCGCGACGGTGCGTCGGTCGAGTTCGACGTCACCGGTTGAGGCAGCAGCGTGCGCGTCGAGCAGCATGTCGATCGCCGCATCGCCGTTGGCGTGATGAGCAACTGCAACCCGAGGTCGTAGACATGCTTGAACCAGCTGTTCATCGTCTCCTGCGGAAACGGCTCTTCGCCCCGCCAATTCTGTTGTCCCTATGGGCCTTCAGCGAGGTAGGGAGTGGTGAAGTACGCGGTGCGGCCCTGCGGCGAGCCGTCCCGCGTGATCTTCACCTCGCCCAGCTTCACCCGGTTGCGGTACTTGCCGAACGTCGACGGTGGATATGCCTGCAGCACCGCGTCCGGGTCGAGGATGAACGGGTATGCGACGACGTCGATCAGCGACGCTCCACCCTCGGCCGCGCGGTACAGCAGGTCGACGTCGTCCCGGTGCGACAGTCCTTCCTGCGCGGTGGTGATGCCGGCCGCGGCGTACAACGCCTGGCCGCCCTTGCTCCACGCAATCTCTTGGTCGGGCGTGGGTTTGGGCAGCGACGCGAACACCGGCAGGAACGCCGTCTCCATCAGCAACCCGTCGGGCTCGTGGCGACCCGGCTTGCGCACGATCACCCCGCCCGGCGGCGTCGCGGTGGCCGCCGTGTGCCCCACTTGCGCAGCGCGGCCGAGTTCAGCACCCCGCCGTGCAGCGAAACATGCTGGACGATAACGGGGTTGTCCGGGAAGTCGCCATCGAGGTCCTCGGCGTGCAGCATCCGTCCGTACGGCATCAGCGTGTCGTCGTAGCCATAGCCGATGATCACTTCACCGGCGCCAATGTCCTTGGCGTCGCGGAACGTCCGCAACTCGGCGGCGATCGCCGCCACGTCGGTGCCCGGACCCGCCGGCGGCGCACAGACATTGACCTGGTTGGCCACCATCAGCGAGTTGATGTAGTGGCTCTGCGGGTCGATGAAGGCGGGCAGCCGCGTGTTGCCGTCGAGGTCGGCGACGCGCGTGCCGGCCCCTCGATGCCGGCTGAACACGTCGTCGCGGGATCCCACTGCGCTATCCGGCCACTGGTGACGGCCAAGGCTCCCGCGGCGGGTTGGGCGTCGTCGACGGTGACGATGTCGCCCGTGAAAATAACGTCGGCGTTCACGATTCGACGCTAACGCGCGCCGAAGATTTTCGTTTCCGAATGACACCGCGGGGGTACGGTGAGGCAATGGTTTCCCGACATCCGGGTCGGCGTAAGCCGAGTTTGCAGTCCCGGGCAGAGTGGTTCTTCCGTGCCCGGCCGGGCGACTATCTCCTTGCGATGAGTGAGTTCTATGCAGGATTGCCGTTGTTCGGCAAATATTTCGAACCACTCGGCGGAATCACGGCGATGGGGGTGTGGGGTTACCGGCACGCGCCCGACTTCGTGACGGCGGCGATTCGCAGCCGTAACCGCGCAGCGGCCGAGCAGCGCCGTCAACACCGGATGATGACCAATGACGTGGCGGCCGAGGCGTGCAAGGACTTCGTGTCGCCCGAGCGTCAGGAGGTTGACTGGCCGGCCCCCGAGCGGCTGGCGCCCGTGGTGCGCGGCGTGGCCCAGCGTCGCCGCTACCTGCACAAAGGTGCCGTCCGCTACGGCGACGCGCCCGGCCAGGTGCTCGACGTGTGGCGCCGCAGCGACCTGCAAGGTCCCGCACCTGTGCTGCTGTTCGTGCCGGGCGGCGCGTGGGTGCACGGCAGCCGGATGCTGCAGGGCTACACGCTGCTGAGCCATCTCGCCGAGCAAGGGTGGGTGTGCCTGTCGATCGACTACCGGGTGTCGCCGCATCACCGCTGGCCGCGGCACGTCACCGACGTGAAAGCCGCGGTGGCCTGGGCACGCGCCAACGTCGACCGCTTCGGCGGCGACCGCGCGTTCATCGCGATCGCGGGCTGTTCGGCCGGCGGTCATCTGGCGGCGCTGACCGGGCTCACGCACGACGACTCCGGGTACCACGTCGACCTCGCCGACGACGCCGACACGTCCGTCGACGCGGTGGTCGGGATCTACGGCCGCTACGACTGGCTGGACAGGTCCACCCCGGAGCGCGACAGGTTCGTCGACTTCTTGGAACGAGTCGTCGTCAAGAAGCGGCTGGCCAAGCATCCTGACCTGTTCCACAAGGCTTCGCCGATCGCGCGGGTGCGTGCCGACGCCCCGCCGTTCCTGGTCGTGCACGGCTCCGCCGACAGCGTCATTCCCGTTGCGCAGGCCCGTGCTTTCGTGGAGAAGCTGCGCTCGGCGTCGCGCTCGACGGTCGGCTACCTGGAGTTGCCGGGCGCCGGCCATGGCTTCGACATGACCGACGGGTCGCGCACCCGATCGGCGGCCACGGTGATCGGGTTGTTCCTCGACGAGATCCATCGCGGCCACCTGAAAAGCAGCGCCAGAGAGGTCATCTAGCACCCGTCGGCTCTGTGAGGAAGTGAACGTGAAGCGGCTCAACGGCTGGGATGCCATGCTGCTGTACAGCGAGACACCCAATATCCACACGCACACCCTGAAGATCGGCGTGATCGACGCCACCGAATTCGACGGCGATTTCACGTTCGAGTTGTTCCGCCGCACGTTCCGCCGACGCCTGCACCTGCTCGAGCCGTTGCGCTACCAGCTCGTCGACATCCCGCTGCGGCTGCATCACCCGATGTGGATGGACAAGGCGGAGATCGACCCCGGCTATCACCTGCGTCGAGTGCGGGTGCGCGGTCCCGGCGGCCGCCGCGAACTCGACGAACTGATCGGTGAGATCGCGAGCATGCCGCTGGACCGCAGCCGTCCCCTGTGGCAGATGTACTTCGTAGAAGGCATGGCGGACAACCGGTTCGCGGTGATCGGCAAGGTGCACCACGCGCTGGCGGACGGGGTCGCGTCGGCGAATCTGATGGCCAAGGCCATGGACCTGAGGGGGCCGATCCAAGACGAACGCGACCTCTACATCACCCACGCTCCACCTTCGCACAGGGAGTTGTTGAAGGCGGCCTGGGAGGACCATCTCCGCCAGTTGCGCAAGCTGCCCCGGCTGACCCGGGAGACGGCCGCGGGTATCGGCCGGGTTCGCAGACGCGGAAAGGAGCGCGGCGATCATCCCGAGATGGCCAAGTCGTTCGCGCCGCCGCCGACGTTCCTCAACCACGTGGTGTCCCCGGGACGAAGGTTCGCGACGGCCACGCTGGCGCTGTCGGACGTGAAGCAGACAAGCAAGCATCTGGGCATCACGCTCAACGACCTGGTGCTGGCCACCGCGGCCGGCGCGCTGCGAGAACTGCTGCTGCGCTACGACGGCCGTGCGGATGCGCCTCTCATCGCCTCGGTGCCTGCCGCACTCGACACGTCGCCCGAACGGCTGACCGGCAACGAGTTCCTGGGCATGAACGTGTCGTTGCCGGTGCACGTGAAAGACCCGATCGAACGGGTGCGCCTGACCGCGCTCGCGGCCGGGATGGCCAAGGAGGACATGCACCTCCTCGGGCCCGAGGTGGTGTCGCAGTGGGCGGCATACATGCCGCCCGGCCCGGCCCGCGCGGCGTTCCGCTGGCTGTCCAAGCGCGAAGCGCAGAGCCGGCTGCTCAACGTGCCGATCTCCAACGTCCCGGGTCCGCGCGAACGGGGCAGGATTGGCGGTGCGCTGATCAGCGAAATCTATTCCGTGGGACCGCTGATGGCCGGCAGCGGGATGAACATCACCGTGTGGAGCTACGTCGAGCAGCTCAACGTCTCGGTGCTCACCGACGACATCACCCTCGACGATCCGCACGAGGCCACCGAAGCAATGATGTACGCTTTCGCCGAAATCCGTTCCGCTTCCGGGCTTTCCGGCGAGCTCACGCCTGTGCGCACGGCGATGCCGCCGGCTCGGGTCAGCTAGCGGCCCCTGGCGAGCAGACGCTAACTCGCACGAATCGAGCCCTGGTAATGCGATTCCGCGTCTGCTCGCGGAAAAAGTCAGCTGGCGTCCTCGCGGCTCTTCGCATAGACCCAGGACAAGAACTGCGCCACCGCCTCGGCGGTCTGGTGAGCGCGCGGGGAGCCGTACATCTCGAAAGCATGTTGAGCAGAAGGTAATTCGGCGTAGAGCACAGGTGCCTTGGCCACGCGGCGCAGTTCACGCACGAATTCGCGGGCTTCCTCGACCGGGATCAGGGTGTCGTTCTCCCCGTGCAGGACGAAGAACGGCGGCGCGTCCGCGTGCACCCGCGTGATCGACGACGCGTCCAGGTAGACCTGCCGGTGCTCCGCGAAGCTCTTCTTCACGACGAACTTCTCCAGGAACCCGATGAATTCACGTCGGGTACGGCTGTTCGTGGAATACCAGTCGTAGCGGCCGTATACCGGTACCGCCGCCACGACGGACGTGTCGGCTTCCTCGAAATCGGGCTGCCATGCCGGGTCGTTGGGGGTCAGAGCCGCCAGGGACGCCAGGTGCCCGCCGGCTGAACCGCCGGTGACCACGACGAAGTCAGGGTCGCCGCCGAACTCCGCGATGTGCTCCTTCACCCAAGCCAGGCCGCGCTTGACGTCCACGATGTGGTCCGGCCATGTGTGCAGCGGCGCGACGCGGTAGCCCAGCGACACGCACACCCAGCCGCGGTCGGCCATGTGGCTCATCAGCGGGTAGGCCTGTGGGCGGCGCATGCCGATAACCCATCCGCCGCCCGGAATCTGCACCAGCACAGGGGCTTTGCCGTCACGCGGCAAGTCGCTCTTGCGCCACACGTCGGCGACTTCCGCCCGGTACGGGCCGTAGCGGACCACGTTCTCCTTGGTGACGTAGCGCCGTCGCAGCAGCGACGTGCGCAATGCGCCGCTGCGCCGGCCGGAGCGCGAACGGGCCGACGGCAGCGTCGCGACCACGTCGGGATAGGCGGTGCCGAGGCCGTCGCGCAGCGCCGCGGTGAGCACAGGGCCTGGCGTCGTCACCCCGCGCGCATAAATCACCCCCAACACCGCCCACGCGGATGCCGTCAGGCCCAGCGCCAATTTCCCTCGGACACCGGTGAAGTCGCCGCGGCGGCCGCGCCGGAAGGTGTCGGCCATCGAGCCGGCCAGATACAGCGTGGGCAACTCGGAGGTGTGCCAGCCGAACCAGAACACCGGGACGGTCCAGAAACCTTTGCGGCTGAGCGGCCGTAACCCGTTGAGCGCGTTCACCAATTCGGCGACTGCGCGCAGCAGCGGCCGCGGTTGCCGCAAGCGCCGAAGAGCCGCCACCACATCAACCGAGGACCGGGAGCCGGCGCTCACGGCCCAGCCGGTCGAGAGCGCGTTGCATCACCGCGCGCACATGGGCGTCGACGGCGTCGACGTCGGGGTCGTCGCCGAACTCGGCGGCGATGTCGATCGGCTCGAGAACCTGCGTGACGATCTTGGTCGGGAGCGGCAGATTGGGCGGGAACACGCCGAAAAGGCTGACGCCGAAGGGCAATCCGATCGACACGGGCATGATCTTGGTGCGGACCGCACGCGATATCGGGCCGAGCCGCT
>JBAPQQ010000253.1:0-2048 GCA_049280695.1 Mycobacterium sp. | reverse complement strand
GCGGCTGCCGATCGCGTGCGTCGAGGGCTGGTCCACCACCGAGACGTGGAGCGGCGTTCGGTTGCGCGACCTCGCCGCGCTCGCCGGGGTGCCGGCGCCGCGGTCGGCGTTCGTCATGTCGCTCCAGCGTGGCGGCTTCAACCGCGTCACGCTGCAAGCCAACCAGGTCGGCGATCCGGATTCGCTTCTCTCGCTTCGCGTCAACGACGCCGAGCTGTCGCTGGACCACGGCTACCCGGCACGGATCATCGTGCCGGCCCTGCCGGGGGTGCACAACACCAAGTGGGTGGCCTCGATCGCCTTTCAGGCCGGCCGGTGATGCGCACCCTACTTGCGCGGTACCGCGACTTCTACGGATCTCATCCGCTGCACCTGCTGACCATGCTGGCCGGTTTCGCGCTGCTGGGCTACATCGTCGCGACGGTCGAGCCCGTCACACTCTGGAATCCGCACGTGTGGTGGCAGTCGATCGCGGTGTGGTTCGCCGCGGCGATCATCGCCCACGACCTGGTGCTGTTCCCCGTCTACTCGCTGGCCGACCGAATCCTGACCGCGGCGGCCGGCCGACAGCCGAAAGTGGCCGTGCTGAACCATATTCGGGTCCCGGTGTTCGCCTCCGCGTTGACGTTCGCAGTCTTCCTGCCCGGCATCGTCGAGCAGGGCAAGCCGACATACCTGGCGGCGACCGGGCAGACGCAGGAGCCGTTCCTGGGCAGGTGGCTGCTGTTGACCGCGGCCCTGTTCGGCATCAGCGCGGCGCTGTATGCGGCCCGGCTCGTGGCCGGACGCGTCAGGCCATCGCAAGCGCCGCCACCACCCGGCCCCCGATCTGGTGAATCTCCTTGATGGACAAGCCGGCCTGATCGGCCAGCCGGCCGGCAACATCGACACCCACCGATGCCCAGCGAAACCACGGCCCGATCGTGTCCGACGATTCGAGCCGGACCCAGCTGATCATGACACCCGTTGTGGTGGGGTCGAATTCAGCCAGACATCGCCCGCCGGGCATCAACAGCTCTGCTGTGCGGGCCAGTATGCGCCGCGGGTCGCCGCCGAGGCCCACGTTTCCGTCGGCGAGCAGCACCGTCTGCCAACGTCCGGTGCCGGGCAGCGGCCCGAACACATCCCGATGCAGCGCCGGTGCACCATTGCGGCGGGCCAGCCCGACGGCGGTCGCGGACTGGTCGACACCGAGCGCTGGAATTCCGCGGCGTACCAGGCGGGCCACCAGACGGCCCGGGCCACAACCCAAGTCGATGGTCGGACCGGTGCAGAGCGCCACCACCGCGTCATCGAAGGCCTCGTCCGCTCCGTGCCCGCCGAGCCACTGGTGCACCGGCAGCCGACGCCGCCTTCCGTCGTCGTGGCGCAGCCAGCATCGTTCGCCGGCCAGTGCCTGGTCGTACAGCTCGCCCAGCACGTCACACCCCCTGCGTCGTCTGCACGAACAACGAGTCGGGCGGACTCAGCTCACGCACCGCGACCACGTCGTCGACGGTGTCCACGTCGCGCAACTCGTCGAGGAGCGTCACCGTTATCCCGGTGTCCTGCAACGCCCGTAGTGTCACCGCGCCGGTGTCGTCCTGCGACATCGGGACCGCCCGCAGCACGTCGGCGGCGGTGGGCGTATGCCCTCCGAGCACCCACCAGCCGCCGTCGGTGGCCATGCCAAGCACCGCCGGCGACGCCAGCAGCACGTCGCAGCACCGCGTCAGCAACGCCGCGGTGACCTGAGGGGTGTCCATGCCGATCTGTAGCACCGGCTGCGGGCCCGCCGTCGCGGCGGCATCCGCATGGGCATTGGCGAGTCGATCGGCGAAATCGCTTCCGTGCTGCGGGATTACGGCGAAATCGTTCATGCGCCGGCGGATTTCGCCTGACCTGCAAGCGATGTCGAGGTCACCCGTGAGCGCGACGACGCGCGCAGTCACCGGCGCAGCGGCCACCGCGTCGAGAGTGTCGATCAGCGCCGCCGCGGCGATGTCGGCCGCCGTGTCCGGCCCCACTGCCGACGCGAGCCGCGTCTTGGCAACGCCGGGTACCGGAGC
>JBAPQQ010000252.1:0-7102 GCA_049280695.1 Mycobacterium sp. | reverse complement strand
GGCCATGGGGCCGCGGCTTCTCCTATCTGGAGGCCGACGGCAGTCCGGTGACCGACCCCGACACGTTGACACGCATCGAAGAACTCGTCATCCCGCCGGCCTGGAAGCACGTATGGATCTGCCCGTACCCCAACGGCCACATCCAGGCGGTCGGCACCGACGCCGCGGGCCGCAAGCAGTACCTGTATCACCACCGGTGGCAACAGGAGCGGGCCGAGGAGAAGTACGACCGGACGCTCGGCTTGGCCAAGCAGCTGCCGGACTGGCGGTCGCACGTCATCGGCGACCTGCGCGGGCGCGGAGTGCACTGTGCCCGGGTGCTCGCGGTCGCGCAACGGCTGTTGGATCGTGGCTACTTCCGCGCGGGCGGAGAGGAGTACGCGCAGGAGAACGGCAGCTTCGGGCTGGCGACCCTGCGCCGCGAGCATGTGCGGGTGCGCACCGCCAGCGTCGAGTTCGACTATCCGGCCAAGAGCGGCGTGCAGCGCACGATCGAACTCGAGGACCCGCTCGTGGTGAGTGCGGTGCGAGCGCTGATGCGAGCGCAGACTCCGCACTCGAGACTCTTGGTCTATCGCAGCGTTGACGGTGAATGGGTGGAGATGCGCGCGGACGACGTGAACGCTCGCTTCCGGGAGCTCGTCGGCGACGAATACAGCGTCAAGGACCTGCGCACCTGGCACGGCACGGTGCTGGCCGCGGAGGCGTTCGCGAAATCGCCCGAGCCGACGTCCAAGACAGCCCGCAAGCGCGCGGAGTCGACGGTGATGAAGGCCGTCGCAGCGGAACTCGGCAACACGCCGGCGGTGGCACGATCCTCCTACGTCGACCCGCGCGTGGTGCAGGCCTACCAAGACGGCCTGACGATCGCCCCGGCGATCCGGCGGCTCAGACGGCACCGCTCGTCGTCGGTCCGCCAAGAGCTCATCGAGAAGGCGACCTGCCGGCTGATCCACCGCGTCGAGAAAGGCCGCTGAGCTCGCCCGGTGCGGCGAAATTGCATTCCGCGCGGCTGCTTCTCGCACTTTCCCACGGCTGCGGCAATCTCGCGACGGCCGGGCGCGCCATTACTTCGATCGCGTCAAGTCGCGGGTGGCCGGGCCTTCCAGCAACGTGCCGTCGGGCGCAAATCGCGAGCCGTGCAGCGGGCACTCCCACGCCTCGTCGGCGTCGTTCCAGTTGACTATCCCGCCGAGGTGCGGGCACACCGGCGACACCCTGTGCTCGACGCCGTCGACGACGCATCGCGCCTCGAGGTGCCACGGCGGTCCGCTGACCACTCCGCCCTCGTCCTCGCCGGGTTGCCGCCGCAGCGTCCGGGCCAGCGGCGTGACCCAGCCCTTCGCGAGGTCGAATCCGACCTCGAGGTTGGCCTGCAGCGCGGTGGGGATGCCGGACAATTCGTGGCTGCTCCAGCTGGCGAACGCCTTGGCCCAGTCCATCCGGCCGCCGAGGAGACGGCTCGACAACGCCAGCGCCGCGGCAGCGCCGTTGGTCATTCCCCACTTGTTGAAACCCGTTGCGACGAAGATCTTTTCGTTGCCGGGCAGAATCGGCCCGACATAGGGCAGTTGGTCGATAGGCGTGTAGTCCTGGGCGGACCAGAAATGCGTCTGCACCGCTCCGGGATAGTGCACTCGCGCCCAGGACGACAACTCCTCCAGGGCCTTGGACGGGCTCTTCTTCCGGCCGACCGTGTGACCCGCCCCGCCGACGATCAGCCGCTCGCCGTCGGCCGTGGGCGCGTACCGCACCGACCTGGTCGGCGAATCGGTGGAGATCATCATCGCGCGGGTGATGTTGCCGGGGACCTCGAAGGCCAGGCAGTAAGACCGGCTCGGCTTCAGGCGGGCGAAATAGCCGCCGCGGTCGAGGATCGGGATTCCGGTGGCCAGCACCAGCTGGCCGGCGCGCACCTCGGTTTCTGATGTTCGCTCGGACACGCCCGGCTTCGCGTCGTCGTCACCGGGGCCGTTCACACGCAGGGTCAGCCCGTCGCCGCGAGTCGACACGCTGCGTAACCTGGCGTGCTCGACGAGCCGCCCGCCGCGTTCGAGCAGTTCGACCACGAGTGAGTCGAGGAACGGCATCGGGTCGAACTGCGCCTGGTCCGGCAGCCGAACACCGCCGTGGTAGGGGAACGGCACGTCGGCGTCGTCGTCCCACTTCGCATTCAAGCCGACGGCCTCGCACGCCTTCAGTTCGGCCCGCGCCGGCGGCACCCCCTTGCCCGTCTGTGCGTAGGTGTAGGCGTCTTCGCGCTGCACGGCGACCCCGTGCGCCTCGCAGTGGTGGATCAGCCACTCCTGCCCCTCGCGATTGCCCTCGACGTAGGCCTTCGCCGTCTCGACGCCGTGCCGCTGGATGATCTTGGACAGATGGGTGCTCTGCAGCAGGCTGATCTTGGCCGTCGTGTTTCCGGTTGCGCAGCTGCCGACGGTGCGCGCCTCGAGCACCAGCACGCTCTTGCCCGCGCGGGCGAGCAGCACCGCGGTCATCAGCCCGGTGATGCCGGCTCCCGCCACGACGACGTCGGCGGTCCGCTCGCTGTCTAGGCTGCCTGCCGTCCAGGGGGCCTGGCCGCGGTTCGCTAACCACAGTGAAGTCATGGTCTGGAAATTACCCTCCGCTCAGCCTCCAAAAACGCCTGGATGCCCTTCTGTCACAACTGGCGTTTGCCTGGCGGCCGAGGCAGGGTACTTTCAACCCGTGGCCTCAGCACCGCCGCCCGACGATCCGATCGACGAAGAGATCCCTGTCGCCGACGCTGTCGAACAGCGCTTGGAGGTCGGCAGGACATCGAGTCTTTCGGAGGACTTCGAGCCCACCGAGGTCAGCGAAATCGCCTCTGCGATACCACCCGAGGACGCCAATCCGGCGGACTGGCAGGAACAGCACACCACCGCCGACGACGCCGAGGTCTGGGATGAGGACATAGATCGCTGACGTGCTGGTAACAGGTGACAAGTCGCGCGATGAGCCCGAAAGGCGAACTGCCGCAGCAGATCTGGCGGTGAGTCGTGCTCAGCCATAGATTCTGGGCCTGCCGGTCGGCGTGAACCTTCGGCGCGGCGCAACGCTGGCTGCGCGCCTCGGCTGCGGTTGGCATGACATCGACGGCGCCGAGGAGACTTGCATCACGCCGCGAAACGATTTCCGCAGGTATTCCCCGCTGCTGAAAACACCTGGCGGGCACGGAGGTTTAGCACCCAGACGGCCCGGGAAGTCAACCGCAGCGACGGGCACAAACGCCCGCCGTGGCGCAAGAACGAGGTAAGCCGACAAGGAGGAATTCCATGGCCGAGAACAGCGGCCCGCAGGAAGCTGTCCGGGGCGTCGTCGAAGACGCCAAGGGCAAGGCCAAAGAAGCTGTCGGGACCGTCGCAGGTCGCGACGATCTTGTCAGCGAGGGCAAGGCGCAACAGGACAAGGCAGACGCGCAGCGCGACGCCGCCAAGAAGGAAGCCGAAGCCGACTCGGCACGCGGCAGCGCCAAGGCGGCCGAGAAGCGGCAAGAAGCTAACCAGTAGCTGTCTGTCCCGCAATGGGCCCAGTCCGAAAGGACTGGGCCCATTGCTGTTTGGGCTTCACACGCGTTGTCAGGCGGGGCAGCCGAAGCGTTCTCCGGGATGGGACGGGAACGCCATAATGTGGTCTGACCAGCCGGTTATTCGTACGGCGGGTAGCAGTGCCGGCGCAGCACCTGGGCGAGGTGCGCGGCATTGCGGGCGGCGCCTGCGGTGGTCTCGGCGACCGCGTCCGGCACTTCGTCGAGATCGTTGAAGTCTCTGCCCTGCATAGCCTCGCCGTTCCAGTAGGTGCAGCCTTGAGCCGGGGTCGTGAAGCCGATGTCGTTGAGCGACTGGAAGAGATCGGCGACGATCTTGTGCGCGCCGTCTTCGTTGCCCACCACCGCCGCCAGGGCCACCTTGCCGACCATGGACGGCCGTCCATCGTCGTCGGTGTTGGACAACTCGGCGTCGAGGCGCTCCAGCACTCGCTGCGCGACGCTGGACATGTGGCCCACCCACGTCGGCGTCGAGACCACCAAAATGTCTGCGGCAAGTATCTTTTCGCGTAGCAGCGGCCATTCGTCGCCGTCGCCCATGTCCGCCTCGACCCCCGGCGCCACGTTCAGGTCGACGACGCGCACTGCTTCGCCGTCCACGCCGGCGCGGCGCAACTGCCCGAGTAGCTGGTGGGCGATCAGATCGCTGCTCGATGGTGACGGACTCGGCTTGAGCGTGCACACGAGCGCAAGAGCACCCAGCTGTGAAGCGGGGGAAGACATGCCCGGTGACTACCCGCGCTGCCTGACACGGAAACGGCTACGACAACAGGGCCGTCGGCATCGTCATGCTCAGCACGACGAGCATCAACACGAGCAGGAACCAGCCGGCACCCTGCCAGATCCACCAGCCGCGCAGGGCGCGCCACTCCTGGATGGTGCGGACGAACGCCCAGACCCCGCCGGCGAACAACACCGCAGCCGGCCCGATGGCAAGAGTGTTGCGCCGCAACGCGCTGCAGCTCTCCAGAGCACCTTCGCCAATGCCGGTCTTGCACCCGCTCAGCCACGCCGTCGCGGCGAGCAACACCAACAAGGCGCTCGCGACGAAGACGCCGACGAACTTGGCTGCCGCCGCGAACGTCACACGGTCACGCTGCGGGTCGTCGTTGTCGGGCGACATCTTCACGGCGTTGGGCTAACGTCCGGCCGACGTCGGAACCGGTCGTCGACGGCGGCGCCGCCTTCCTTGCGCGCGCAGTGGCCGCAGAAGATCGCCATGGTGGTCGAGTTCCCCGGCCCGAAAGCCCACAAACTTGCGGGCGGGCTCAGCGGTGAAGTGCCATGGCCGGGTGTCTTTGTCGCACTGCCTTGGCACCATGGAGAGGTGAGCTCTTCCGCCGACCCGCTGGGCCGCTTCAGCCCGGCCACCCGCGAGTGGTTTTACGGGACCTTCGCAGCGCCCACACCGGCGCAGGCGCAAGCGTGGTCGGCCATCGCAGATGGGGACAATACGCTGGTCGTCGCGCCGACGGGTTCCGGGAAGACGCTGGCGGCGTTCCTGTGGGCGATCGACCGGCTCGCGCACGAGCCGGGCGAAGGCACGCGGGTGCTCTACGTCTCCCCGCTCAAGGCGCTGGCCGTCGACGTCGAACGCAACCTGCGCACCCCGCTCACCGGCATCACCCGCACCGCGCAACGGCTGGGCCTGCCAGACCCGCAGATCAGCGTCGGCGTCCGTTCCGGTGACACACCGCCGGCGCGCCGCCGCGAGCTGATCACGCGGCCGCCCGACATCCTGATCACCACTCCCGAGTCGCTTTTCCTGATGCTCACTTCCGCGGCCCGCGAGACGCTCGCCGGAGTCCAGTCGGTGATCGTCGACGAAGTGCATGCGGTCGCCGCCACCAAGAGGGGCTCGCACCTCGCGCTGTCGCTGGAGCGCCTGGACATGATGAGCAAGCGGCCCGCGCAGCGCATCGGGCTGTCGGCCACCGTGCGTCCGGCCGAAGAGGTCGCCCGGTTCCTGTCAGGTCAGGCGCCCACCACCGTCGTCGCGCCGCCGGCGGCCAAGACCTTCGACCTGTCTGTGGTGGTGCCGGTGCCCGACATGGCGAACCTGGAGAACAACACGATCTGGCCGGACGTCGAGCAGCGCATCGCCAACCTGATCGAGGCGCACCAATCCACGATCGTCTTCGCCAACTCGCGGCGGCTGGCCGAGCGCTTGACCTCACGCCTCAACGAAATTCACGCGGAACGCTGCGGCGCCGAACTGACGCCTCAGCGCAATCCCGACGTACCGGGCGGCCCGCCGGCACACATCATCGGCGCCGTGCAGACGTACGGTGCCGCACCCCTGCTCGCGCGCGCCCATCACGGTTCGGTGAGCAAGGAGCAGCGCGCCGCGGTCGAGGACGACCTCAAGAGCGGACGACTCAAAGCGGTGGTCGCCACCTCGAGCCTCGAGCTCGGAATCGACATGGGCGCGGTCGATCTCGTGATCCAGGTGGAGGCGCCGCCGTCGGTGGCCAGCGGGCTGCAGCGCATCGGCCGGGCCGGCCACCAGGTCGGCGAGATCTCGCGCGGCGTGGTGTTCCCGAAGCATCGCACCGACCTGATCAGCTGCGCGGTCACGGTGCAGCGAATGCTCGCCGGAAAGATCGAGAGCATGGCGGTGCCCGCCAATCCGCTCGACGTGCTCGCGCAGCACACCATCGCCGCGTGCGCGCTGGAGCCGTTGGACGCCGACAGGTGGTTCGACGTGGTGCGGCGCAGCGCGCCGTTCGCGACGTTGCCCCGCAGCGCGTTCGAGGCGACGCTGGATCTGCTGTCCGGCAAGTACCCGTCGACGGAGTTCGCCGAGCTGCGACCCCGATTGGTCTACGACCGCGACGCCGGAGTTCTCACCGCGCGGCCCGGCGCCCAGCGGCTGGCCGTCACATCCGGCGGCGCCATCCCCGACCGCGGGCTCTTCCCCGTATACCTGGCCGCGGGGGCCGACTCCGAAAAGCCCTCCCGCGTCGGTGAGCTCGACGAGGAAATGGTGTACGAGTCGCGGCCCGGCGACGTGATCTCGCTGGGCGCCACCAGCTGGCGGATCACCGAGATCACCCACGACCGGGTGCTGGTGATCCCGGCATTCGGGCAGCCGGCGAGGCTGCCGTTCTGGCGCGGCGACGGCGTCGGGCGGCCCGCCGAGCTCGGCGCAGCCCTCGGCGCGTTCACCGGTGAACTGGCCGGCCTGACACCAGATGAATTCCGAACACGCTGCGCAGCAATGGGATTCGACGAACACGCGATCGGGAATCTGCGCCGCCTGCTCGACGACCAGCGCGAAGCCACCGGTGCCATCCCCACCGATTCGACGCTCGTGGTGGAACGGTTCCGCGACGAGCTGGGCGACTGGCGCGTGATCCTGCATTCGCCCCACGGGCTGCGGGTGCACGGACCGCTGGCGCTGGCCGTCGGGCGGCGGCTGCGCGAGCGATACGGCATCGACGAGAAGCCGACGGCCTCCGACGACGGGATCGTCGTGCACCTGCCCGATACCGAGGATGCACCGCCCGGCGGGGAACTGTTCGTGTTCGCTCC
>JBAPQQ010000251.1:0-5134 GCA_049280695.1 Mycobacterium sp. | reverse complement strand
CGTCGAACACCGACGCCAGGCACTCCAGCGCCAAAGCCGCAGTGGGCCCGCCGTATTCGTCGGGAACACCGCCGAGTGCGCGTGCCGTGTCGCGGTAGTAGGTGCCGGAGGTCTTGAGGTGCTGCTGCCAGCGGTCGCGGGCGATCGTCATCTCCAGGATCTCCGACGTGCCTTCGTAGATGGTCGTGATCCGCACGTCGCGCTTGACCTTCTCGACGAGATACGGGCGGGTGTAGCCGTAGCCGCCGTGCGCCTGGATCGCCGCTTCGGCGGCGGCGTTGCCGGACTCGGTGGCGAACAGCTTCGCGATCGCACCCTCGGTGTTCAGCGCCCCGCCCGCTCCTTCGCCGGCGTCGATCCGCGTCGCGGTCTCCTCCAGGAACGCGCGGGCGGCCTCCAGTCGTACGACGTGCGGGACGATCAGCTTGTGGCTGTAGCCCTGCTTCGTCGACAGCGCAGCGCCGCCCTGAATCCGGTTCTCGGAGTAAGCGATTGCGCGGTCCAGCGCCTCCCAGCCGCCGCCGAGGCCGAACGCGCCGACCATCACCCGGGTGTATCCGAACACCTGCTGGGCCTGCACCAGTCCGCGGCCCTCTTCGCGTCCTACCAGATTCTCCGCCGGAACCACGACGTCGTCGAGGAACAGCGCGGCGGTGTTGGACAGCCGGATGCCGTGCTTGTCTTCGGGCGGGGCACTCGAGAAGCCGGGTGTGCCCTTTTCGACGATGAACCACGACGGGCCGCCGGGCGCGAGCGCCAGGATCGAGTACACGTCGGCGATCGAGCCGTTGCTGATCCACTGCTTGCGCCCGTTGATCCGGTACCCGGTGACCTCGCCGTCGGTTTCGATCGGGTGGGCGGTGGTCTTCATCGCGCCGAGGTCGCTGCCGGCGTCCGGTTCGGTGGCCCCGTAGGCGAAGATGATGCCCTGCTCGGCGATGCGGCCCAGCCATTCCTTGCGCTGCTCGGCCGTTGCGCCGACGAGAATCGGGTCGCTGCCGAGGAAGGTGGCGAACACCGCCGTGGCCAACCCGATGTCGAACCGGGCCAGCCGCTCGCACACCCGGTACGAGTCGAACGCGCCGCCGCCCAGGCCGCCGTACTCTTCGGGCACGAACACCAACTGCACGCCCAGTTCCTCGCTGCACATCTCCCGGACCGTGTCCTCCGGGCAGACGTCCTCGTGGTCGAGGTCCAGACGGCGTTGGTCCGGCAGCGTCTCGGCGACGAACTCGTCCAGCGACGACAGCATCATCTCGAGCGTCTCCCGATCCAGGCCGACGGTAGGTGTCATCAGCTGATCCCTTTCAGCCTCTGCGGTTTGGCGCGCGATGACCTTCGCACGCTCTTCCAATTACGAAAGTAGTCAGCCGCGGCACGAAACCGAAGGGCCTGCGGTACCGGATTGGAAGGGATTTGGTCCCGACGGCCACTCGAGCGATTTCGGCGCGCTAGCCGTCAGCGCACGTAACCGCGCCGAAATCGCTCAAGAGATCCGCGCCATCACGTGCTTGATGCGGGTGTAGTCCTCGAACCCGTACATAGATAGGTCTTTGCCGTGTCCCGAGGACTTGAAACCGCCGTGCGGCATCTCCGCGACCAGCGGGATGTGGGTGTTGATCCACACGCAGCCGAAGTCCAGCGCCGCGGACACCCGCAGCGCCACCGACACGTCCTTCGTCCACACCGACGACGCCAGCCCGTACTCGACGCCGTTGGCCAGCCGAACCACGTCGTCTTCGTCGTCGAAGCTCTGCACCGTGATCACCGGGCCGAAGATCTCGTTCTGGCTCAGTACGTCGTCTTGGCGCAGCCCGCCGATGACGGTGGGCTCGATGTAGTAGCCGCTGTCGCCCTGCCGGCGGCCGCCCACCATGACCGTCGAGGTGGTCCGGCACCTCGGCGAGGTACCCGAGCACCCGCTGCAACTGGTTAGCGTTGTTCACCGGCGGCACCCAGGCGTCTTCGTCGTCGGCTGCCCTGCCGAATGTCGTTGCCGCGCTTCGGGCTTGCTCGGCCAGCGCGTCGGTCAGGTCGGTGGCCACGGAGGCGTGCCCGATCACCCGGGTTGCCGCGGTGCAGTCCTGCCCCGCGTTGAAGTAGCCGGCCGTCGCGATGGCCTCGGCGGCCGCGGCGATGTCGGCGTCTCCGAACACGATCACCGGCGCCTTGCCGCCCAGCTCCAGATGAGTGCGCTTGAGGTGCCCGCCCGCGGACGTGGCGACCGCGCGGCCTGCGGCCACCGATCCGGTGATCGACACCATCTGCGGCGTCGGGTGGGCCACCAGCGCGGCGCCGGTCACCCGGTCGCCGGTGACGACGTTCAGCACACCCGGCGGCAGGTGCTTGGCCGCGAGTTCGGCGAGCATCACGGTGGTCACCGGCGTGGTGTCGTTGGGCTTGACGACGACGGTGTTGCCCGCGGCGATGGCCGGCGCGAACTTCCAGATCGCCATCATCATCGGGTAGTTCCACGGGGTCACCTGGCCGATGACGCCGACGGGCTCGCGGCGGATCCACGAGGTGTGGCCCGCCATGTAGTCGCCTGCGGACTTTCCCTCCAAAATCCTTGCGGCACCGGCGAAGAAGCGGATCTGGTCGACCATCGGCGGGATCTCCTCCGCCATGGTCACGTGGTTGGGCTTGCCGGTGTTGCGGCCCTCGGCCTCGACCAGCGGCATCGTCGCGCCGCTCACCGAGTCGACCAGTTTGCCGTCGATGAAGTTCTGCGCCGTCGTCATGAAATCTCCCGTCTACTGCGCCGAAATTGCGTTCCGCGTGGTCCTCACTCGAACTTTCCCGCGCCAGTTGCAGTCCCGGCGAGGATGCCGGCGAGCACGTCGAGGCCGTCCAGGAGCAATTCGTCGCTGATCGGCAGCGGCGGCAGGAACCGGATGACGTTGTTGAACGTGCCGCACACCAGCACGATCACCCCGGCCGCATGCGCGCGAGTGGCCAGCGTCCGGGCGAGCACCGCGTCCGGTTCGGCGGTGCCGGGCTTGACGAGTTCCATCGCGATCATCGCGCCGCGCCCGCGCACGTCGCCGATCCGCTCGTCCTCGGCCTGCATCCGCCCGAGCGCGTCCTTCATCAGCTTCTCGATTTCGACGGCCCGAGCCACGAGCCCGTCGGCCTCGATGGTCTCGATCGTCGCCAACGCCGCCGCACACGCGATCGGGTTGCCGCCGTACGTGCCGCCCAGCCCGCTGATGTGGGGAGCGTCCATGATCTCGGCGCGGCCCGTCACCGCGGACAGCGGCAGCCCGTCGGCGATGCCTTTCGCGGTGACGATCAGGTCCGGCTCGATGCCCTCGTGCTCGCAGGCGAACCACCTGCCGGTTCGCGCGAAGCCGGTCTGCACCTCGTCGGCAATGAACACCACGTCGTTGTCGCGGCACCAGGCCGACAACGCCGGCAGGAAGCCGTCGGCGGGCACGATGAACCCGCCCTCGCCCTGGATCGGCTCGATGACCACCGCAGCCAGGTTCTCTGCGCCGACCTCCTTCTCCATCGAGGTGATCGCCCGCGCGGCCGCCAACTCGCCGTCGGTGGCCAGGTCCTTGGACAGCAGCCCGTCCCGGTACGGGTACGACAGCGGCGCGCGGTACACCTCGGGGGCAAAGGGTCCGAAGCCGCTCTTGTAGGGCATCGACTTTGCGGTCAGCGCCATGGTCAGGTTCGTGCGGCCGTGATAGGCGTGGTCGAACGCCACGACGGCGGTCTTGCGGGTGAACGCCCGGGCGATCTTGACGGCGTTCTCCACGGCTTCGGCGCCGGAGTTGAACAACGCCGATCGCTTTTCGAACGCGCCGGGGGTGAGCCGGTTGAGTTGCTCGGCGACCGCCACGTATTCCTCGTAGGGCGTGATCATGAAGCAGGTGTGGGTGAAGTCGGCAGACTGGCGGCCGACCGCGTCGACGACCCGAGGGGCGGCGTTGCCGACGGTCGTGACGGCGATGCCCGAACCCAGGTCGATCAGCCGGTTCCCGTCGACGTCTTCGACGATGCCGCCCCCGGCGCGGGCGACGTAGACCGGCATCGTGGTGCCGACGCCGCGCGGGACCGCGGCGGCCTTGCGGTTGATCAACTCCAGCGACGCGGGGCCCGGTATCTCGGTGACGAGGTGGCGCCTCTGGTGGATGTCGCTCAACGGCTCTCCTCGGGGTGCCCCTCCCGCGCCGAGCCTATGTGCGAATTACCCGCCTTGCTGGGCGGTTGCCGGATCCGGGGGTCGGGTGCCGACGAACTCGACGACGGGTCGCGCGGCCGCCTGCACCGCGGATGGCACACTGGTCAGTTGCGAGGCCTCCCGACATGGCCCGACCCACCTGCACCACACACGAAAGAAACGTGCCTTCATGGAACAGCTGATCATCTTCCTGCCGCTGCTCGTCATCATGGGCGCGTTCATGTTCTTCGCGTCGCGACGCCAGCGGCGGGCGATGCAGGCCACGATCGACCTGCACGAGTCGCTACGGATCGGCGACCGCGTGCACACCACGTCGGGGCTGCAGGCCACCATTGCCGGCATCACCGACGACACCGTCGACTTGGAGATCGCTCCGGGTGTGGTCACAACCTGGATGAAGCTGGCCATCCGCGACCGGATCGACCCGGACATCGACGACAAGGACGAGAGCTTCGAGATCGCCGAATCCGCCGCGGTGGACGAGCCGGGCCGGCTCACACAGGACTGAGCGTTCCGGCGGCACGTACGCTCTGTAGCCGAACAGACCCCGAGGAGACCGAAGGACCGTGGCATCGTCGTCGCCGGTGCGCCCATTCCGGTACCTGTCGTTGTTCTTGATCATGCTGATCGGGGTGTACCTGCTGGTCTTCCTGACCGGAAACAAGCGGGCCGAGCCGAAGCTCGGCATCGACCTGCAGGGCGGCACACGGGTGACGCTGACGGCCCGCACCCCCGACGGGTCCCGCCCGACGCGCGAGGCGCTCGACCAGGCGCAGGAGATCATCAGCGCGCGCGTCAACGGTCTCGGGGTGTCGGGCTCGGAGGTCGTGGTCGACGGCGACAACCTGGTGATCACCGTCCCGGGCAACGACGGCAACGAAGCGCGCAACCTCGGCCAGACGGCACGGCTGTACATCCGGCCCGTCCTCGACAGCATGCAGATCC
>JBAPQQ010000250.1:0-7057 GCA_049280695.1 Mycobacterium sp. | reverse complement strand
ACCCAGGTCTGGACCGGGCTCGCCTTCGCCATCGACCCCCATGGGAAATCCGGCCAGATCGGAATCGCACAGCAAGCGGAGTTGATCGCGATGGCCGGTTGGCTGATCTACGTCGCGCTGCGCACCGCTTACGCGCCCAGCGCACACCGGGAAGTCGCACACCGGGAAGTCGCACTACGTGAAGTCCAAGGCCTCGATCGTGGCGACGGGGCCCTCGTGCGTAGGCCGATTCGCACCACCGATGACGTACACGGTGTTGCCCACCGCGGCGACCACCTCGGCGTGACGCGGCGTTGGCAACGGCGCCAGCTTGATCCACTTGCCCTCGGCGATGTCGTACATCTCGGCCGCACCGAGCACCTGCGTCGGATCCTCGCCACCGACCGCCACGATCCGGCCATCTATGTACGCGGCGCCGTAGCTTCCGCGCGGGGTCGGCATGTCCACCAGCGTGCTCCACGTGTTGGATCCCGGATCGAACCGGTTGAAAGCGGCGGAGTTCTTGTCGGACGACAGATACCGGCCGCCGACGGCGTACACGTACGTGCCGTCCGAGACCGCTGCCAGATGCTCACGCGGGCTGGGCATTTCACCCACGTCACTCCATGCGTTGCCGTCGAAGACCTCGGTCTGCGGAACGAGCTGCTTGTTGTTCTGCCCGCCGATCACAACGAGCTTGTCGCCCACAACGGCCGCAGCTGGAGCCGCCCGGGCGTGCTTGAGGGCCGGCAACTCGACCCAGTTGCCGTTTCGTAGCGCGAACACCTTGTCGGACGCCTGCGCGATGTTGTCGGTCGCGCCCCCGATCACCACCAGCTCACCGCGGTAGGCCGCCGCCGTCCCATGGTGCAGCGGGATGGGAAGCGACGGCCCCGGTTGCCAGGCACCCGTCTGCGGGTCGAAGTTTTCGACGGTCGTCAGCGGCGCCCCATCCCTCAACCCTCCGGTGACCCAGATCTTGCCCTCGAGCACCGCCCACGCCGTCATCAATCGGGGCGTCGGCGCGTCCGGCATCGACCGCCATTCCGACGCCGGCTGCAATTTGCGTGGCGTCAGCTTGATGGCTTCCGCCGACGCGGTCAGGTGACCGTCTCCAACGGCACTGGACCCGCCAATCGCATACACCGACCTGCCCACAGCGGCGACCGCGGCGCCGTGCCGCGCGGATGCCATGTCCGGCAATCCCGCCCACGTCTTCGGGGTGAGATCGAACACGGACACACTCTTGAGTACCTGCCCCGCCGACAACCCGCCGACCGCCACGAGTCGTCCATCCGCGATCGTCACGCCGAGGTCACTGCGCGCTTGGGGAAGTTTCGGCAAAGGTGTCCAGCTGTTTGCGGCCGGGTCGTATGCCTCCACGGTGTCGAGATCCGCATTCCCGCTCGCTCCGCCCACCGCGTACACGAGCTTGGCGTCTGACACCGCGGCCAGCATCTGCCGGGGAGTCGGTATCGGGGCGCCGAGGGTCCACGAATTGCCGTCGAAGATCTCGGTGGTGTTCAGCAGTGCGCCGTTCGCGCCGACACCGCCGCTGACAATGATGCGGTCGCCGACCACGGCAGCCGCGGCCGCAGCCCTCGGCTGCAACATGCGCGGGAGCTCCACCCAGCGGCCGTTGACCACCCGCCACACCTGGTCGCTAGCACTCTTGTCGGCCCGCCAGCCCCCGAGGACGATCGGGTTCCCCTGCCACGTCACCGACATTGCGTGTTGAACCGGAACCGGCAGGTCGTCACCGCCCTTCCAGCTGTCGATGGCGGGGTCATAACCCTCGTGCCGTCCGCTGACCGCGCCGTCCGGTCCGAGCCCACCGAAGATCCACACCGTGCCGTCGGCCTGTGTGGTCGCCACGGCATCGCGTTCGATGCGCGCATTTGTGATCGGCTGCCACCCCGCTTGCGCTTCAGTGGTCGGTTTCGTCGAATTGCTCGCGGTGTTGCCGGTGCCGCCGTGGTCGCGCGTGAAGAAGTAGACGCCGACGGCCGCGAGGAGCACTGCGACTGCGGCCACGGCGAGCCAGGGCTTCAGCCTGCGGTGCCACTTCGCTTCGCGGGGGGAATCGGACCATGCCGATCCCTGTGACCCGGGGGGCGTCCATTTGCCCGGTGGGCCTTTCGACGGAGGCGGGGTCTGCCCGGCAACCTGGGTGGGCGGCGCAGAAGACCTATCGGGCGGGCCGGCCGCGGGCATCGGGGCCATCTGCGTTGGCTCGAGGTGGCTCGGCGGAGTCGGCGCCGGGCTGCGCCGCTCGGAAATCGGTCCGTGCCTCGAGATGATGGAAGTCTTTGCCGACGAGCCGGTTTGGTCGACAGAGCGGGGCTGCGGAGGTCGGGGCGGCGGCTGACGATACGAGAAAGCCCTGGTTTCACCGGGATTGGGGACCAATGCCATCGAGTCCGGCGCCAACCCGCTGGCGCGCTGCGCCGCCTGCAACTCGCGGCCGAATTGCTCCGCGGACGCAGGCCGTTTCGCGAAGTTGACCGACATCGCCCGCTCGATCGCCGCGCACACGGCACCGGGGATTCCCATCCGACGCAGATCCGGGACCTCGCTCGAACCGACTCGACGAAAGTGGGCCGCGAGGTCCTCGCCGCTTTCGCGTTCGTGGGCAGGGCGCCCGGCGAGGAGCGTGTGCAGGGTGGCCCCGAGCGAGTAAGTATCGGTCGCGACTGTCGGCGGGCTACCCGCCAGCACCTCTGGCGCTGTGTAGGTGATCGAACCGGTGAAAACACCTTCGGCCGTCTTGAATCCGCCGCGGATGTGCGCGAGCCCGAAATCGGTGAGGGCCGGTTCGCCGTAATCGTTCGTCACGACATTTCCCGGCTTGATGTCGCGATGCAAGATGCCGATTCTGTGCGCAGTCTCCAGCGCCCCGCACAACTTCACACCGATCTGCACGGCCTCGGGCCACGGGATCGGCCCCGCCTGCAATCGCTTCGCCAGTGAGTCCGCCGCGTAGTAGGGCATCACCAAGAAGAGCCGTTTGCTGTCGGTTACGCCGATCTGCAAGATATGGACGACGTGCGGGTGGCCCGAGAGCCCGCCCATCGCGTAACCCTCGCGCAGGAAGCGTTCACGGTTGACACGGTCGAAATGCGCAGTCAGAACCTTGACCGCGACACTTCGGCCCAGACTCGTCTGGTAGCAGCGGTACACGACGCCGAACCCACCTCGGCCGATCTCCCGGGCGTCTGCGAATCCGGCTGAGGCAAGCTCGGCAGCAATGTCACCCGGTGGTGGAGTCGGGGTGCCATCCATGCCAAAAACCTCCGGGTGGAGAGGCTGTGTTTCGGATCGTCCAACAGTAGCGACCGAGAACACTCCCGACGGCGAAACGCGGGCCTGAGGTTCACATCCGTCGCGAATCCGGCCCGTCGTCGCCGTGTCCTGATCGGAGGGAGTCGACGCCGAGGCGGCTGGTTGAGCGGGCGACGGGAATCGAACCCGCATAACTAGCTTGGAAGGCTAGGGCTCTGCCATTGAGCTACGCCCGCAGCACAGCATCGAAGGCCTGCAAAGAAGGCACTGTACGGTGCTTCGCGAGCCAAGCCAAGCGGCCCGTAGGATCGCCAGGTTAGTCGAATGTGCGGGGTGTAGCGCAGCTTGGTAGCGCATCCGCTTTGGGAGCGGAAGGCCGCAGGTTCAAATCCTGTCACCCCGACCGGCAGTGACCAACAAGGCAAGGAGAGACGTGAAGAGCACCGTTGAGCAGCTGAGCCCCACCCGGGTCCGGATCAACGTGGAGGTGCCGTTTACCGAGCTGCAGCCCGACTTCGACCGCGCGTACAAGCAGCTCGCCCAGCAGGTGCGGCTGCCGGGATTCCGCCCCGGCAAAGCTCCGGCCAAGCTGCTCGAAGCCCGCATCGGCCGCGGCGCGGTGCTCGAGCAGGTGGTCAACGACGCGCTGCCCAGCCGCTACTCCGAGGCCGTCACGTCCTCCGACGTGCAGCCGATCGGTCAGCCGGAGATCGAGATCACCAAGATCGAAGACGGCGACGAGCTGGTGTTCACCGCCGAGGTGGACGTGCGGCCCAAGATCGAGCTGCCAGACCTTGACGCGCTGACGATCACAGTCGACCCCGTCGAAGTGACCGACGAGGAGGTGGACAAGGAACTGGAGTCCCTGCGCGCCCGGTTCGGCACGCTGACCGGGGTGGAGCGGGCCGCGCAAACCGGTGACTTCGTGGCGATCGACCTGTCGGCGACCGTCGACGGCCAGGAGGTGCCCGAAGCGTCGACGGAGGGGCTGTCTCACGAGGTCGGCTCGGGGCAGCTCGTCGAGGGGCTCGACGACGCGATCGTCGGCTTGTCGGCGGGGGACAGCCGCGTGTTCACCACCACGCTTGCGGCCGGCGAACACGCCGGCAAGGAGGCGCAGGTGACCGTCACCGTCAACTCGGTGAAGGAACGCGAGCTGCCCGAGCTCGACGACGAATTCGCCCAGCTGGCAAGCGAATTCGACACCATCGACGAGCTGAAGGCCAGCCTGCGCGACCAGGTGGCGCGGGTGAAGCGGATCCAGCAGGCCGAGAAGATCCGCGACGCCGCGATCGAGGCTCTGCTCGACCAGGTGGAGGTGCCGCTTCCGGAGAACATCGTGCAGGCCCAGATCGACGAAACCGTGCACAACGCTCTGCACGGCCTCGACCACGACGAGGACCGGCTGGCTGAGGCGCTGGCCGAGCAGGGCAGCAGCCGCGAGCAACTCGAAGCCGACGCACGCGAGAACGCGGAGAAGGGGATCAAGACGCAGCTGCTGGTCGACGCGATCGCCGACGAACTCGAGGTTGAGGTTGGACAGGAAGACTTGACGGAGCGGCTGGTGCTGCAGTCGCGGCAGTACGGCATCGAGCCTCAGCGTCTGCTGGAATTCCTCCAGCAGAACAACCAGTTGCCGGCGATGTACGCCGACGTGCGCCGCGGCAAGACGCTCGCCGCCGTGGTACGCAATGCGACGGTCACCGACCCGGCGGGAAACACCGTCGACACGGACGAGTTCTTCGGCCCGCGAGAGCAGGCGGAAGCCGAAACAGACGAGAAGGATTCCCAGGACCAGTAACGCTGTGAGCGAACCGGCATGTAGCCGGGAGTGCGCGACGCGGCGAGTTGGTTAGTGTCGATGGGGCAACGATGAGCCCTCGGGCGAAGAGCAACAGACGTAGCAGAAAGAGGTATCAGCGTGAGTGACATGCGTTCCAGCGCGCCGGGGCTCAACCTGGTCGACTCCGTTTACGAGCGACTGCTGTCCGAGCGCATCATCTTCCTGGGCTCTCAGGTCGACGACGACATCGCCAACCGGTTGTGCGCACAGATTCTGCTGCTCGCGGCCGAGGACCCGACCAAGGACATCCACCTCTACATCAATTCGCCGGGCGGCTCGATCAGTGCCGGCATGGCCATCTACGACACGATGGTGCTGGCGCCCTGCGACGTGGCCACCTACGCGATGGGGATGGCGGCGTCCATGGGTCAGTTCCTGCTCGCCGCGGGCACCAGGGGCAAGCGCTACGCGCTCCCGCACGCCCGGATCCTGATGCACCAACCGCTGGGCGGGGTCACCGGCAGCGCCGCCGACATCGCGATCCAGGCCGAACAGTTCGCGGTGATCAAGAAGGAGATGTTCCGGCTCAACGCCGAGTTCACCGGCCAGCCGCTGGAACGTATCTACGCCGATTCCGACCGCGACCGGTGGTTCACTGCCCAGGAAGCGCTCGAGTACGGCTTCGTCGACCGCATCATCACCCGCGCCGAAGTCAACGGATCAGGACCAGGAGCAGGACTAGACCAATGAATTCCAACACCACTCCTCAGGCGCGCTACATCCTGCCGTCGTTCATCGAGCACTCCACGTACGGCATCAAGGAGTCCAACCCGTACAACAAGCTGTTCGAGGAACGCATCATCTTCCTCGGCGTGCAGGTCGACGACGCTTCGGCCAACGACATCATGGCCCAGCTGCTGGTGCTCGAGTCCCTGGACCCTGACCGCGACATCACCATGTACATCAACTCGCCCGGCGGCTCCTTCACGTCGCTGATGGCGATCTACGACACCATGCAGTACGTGCGCGCCGACATCCAGACGGTGTGCCTGGGACAGGCCGCCTCCGCCGCCGCCGTGCTGCTGGCCGCGGGCACGCCCGGCAAACGGATGGCACTGCCCAACGCGCGCGTGCTCATCCACCAGCCGGCCATCGAGGGCACCGGCGGCATGGCCTCCGACCTCGAGATCCACGCCAACGAGATCATCCGGATGCGCGAGTGGCTCGAGGAGACCATCGCCCAGCACAGCGGCCGGTCGGTCGACGAGGTCCGTAAGGACATCGAGAGGGACAAGATTCTCTCCGCCGAGGGGGCGAAGGACTACGGCCTCATCGACGAGGTGCTGGTCTCGCGCAAGGCCTCCGCCTGACTCGGACGAGGGTTTCCAGGCCACCGGCAACCTGCTCGCGACGTTGCGTGCCGGGCCGCTCCCCCATGTGGCGCTGGAGGAGGAGGTCGTGCTGCCGCAGGTCCCCGACCACTTCGACGACGACGCCCAGGGAGTGCTGCTCGGCGCGATCATCCGGGAGCTCCCGGCCGACTCCCGCCTGCAGCCCTGCGCCGCTGCCGCGCTGACGCCGCAGTACCGGGATGCGCGCCTCCGCAAACCTGGCCGCCTCGCTGCCCCGCGACGTACTCGTCACCGTGCTGTGGGAGGTCCGGGACGGTGTCGACGCCCACGTGTGGCCGACGTCGAGACGCCGACCCCCGACCTGGCCGCGCCGGCCGAGGGTGACGTACGGGACCAACGGTTCCCGAGCCGATGGTCCGACCGGAGTGTGCGGCCGCGACGTCGGTCGGCCTGGCTCGGAAACGGGCCTCAGGAGAGCGCGGGTCGCTGCGCGGAGGCGGCAGTGAAGCAGATCGTCCAGGTCCAGTACGCCGGGTCGTCGTTGAGCTCGAAGAACTCGTCGAGTCGCTGTCGGTTGGCGCCACCCTCGTCGAGCATCCGCTGCGCGACCTCGGCGATGCCCAGCCGCCACCACCTCGCGAAGTCGGACCCGCCGGGGTAC
>JBAPQQ010000249.1:0-4468 GCA_049280695.1 Mycobacterium sp. | reverse complement strand
GCACCCTGCCGCCGGGCCGGCTGGGCTGGCGTAAGGCCACCGAGATCCAAGACCAGGCCGTGCTTCTGGCGGAGCAGGCCCGGCCGTACCGCAGAGACCCGGATGCCGTGGACGTCGACGTCGACCTCGGTGCCGGGCGACGCCTGACGGGCACGGTCACACCCGTTTACGGGGAGAGGCTCGTGTCGGTGACGTACTCCAAGCTGGACGGGCGTCACCTGCTGCAGTCGTGGATTCCGTTGCTGGCGTTGATCGCTCACGATCCGCGACGGGATTGGTCGGCGATCTGCATCGGACGCCCCAAGCGGGGCACCACTGTGAGACAGGAGGAACTGACCAGACCGGCCGACGCCGCCGTCACCCTGTTGGCCGATCTGGTCGCGATCTACGACGCGGGCCGTCGGGCACCGCTGCCACTTCCCGTCAAGACCTCCTACGCGTGGGCGGAGGCTCACCACAGTCATGGCGACCCACATCGCGCGGCGGGTTTCCGGTGGCGCTCCAACGACCGCTATCCCGGTGAGGACGCCGAACCGGCGCACATCCGGGCATTCGGTAAAGACGCGTGGCTTGACCACCTCGTCGCAGCAGGCCTCGACCACTACGCCTGCCGGCTCTGGCTGCCGATGCTGGAAGCGCTTGCGTGATGCGGCCTTTCGACCTCTTGGGTCCGCTGCCCGCGGCGCGTTCGACCACGGTGCTGGAGGCCAGCGCGGGCACGGGCAAGACGTTCGCGCTGGCCGGTCTGGTCACGCGGTATGTCGCCGAGGGTGTGGCGACGCTGGACCAGATGCTGTTGATCACGTTCGGGCGAGCAGCCACGCAGGAGCTACGCGACCGCGTGCGCTGCCAGATCGTCGACGCGGTAGCCGCTTTCGACGATCCGTCAGTGGCCGGCGACAACCAGGTGATCAAGCATCTGGTGGACGGGAGCGAGCAGCAACGCCGCGAGCGTCGGCAACGACTGCGCGACGCGCTGGCGGCATTCGACGCCGCGACCATCGCCACCACGCACCAGTTCTGCCAGATGGTTCTCAAATCCCTCGGAGTGGCCGGCGACACCGACAGCGGTGTGACGCTGGTGGAGAGCCTCGACGAGCTGGTCACCGAAATCGTGGACGACCTGTACCTCCGCCATTTCGGCCAGGAACGCGACGACCCGTTGTTGGCGCACGCCGACGCGCTGCGGCTGGCGCGCGAAGTGGTCAAGAACCCGGCGACGGAGTTGCGGCCGAAAGACGCCGAACCCGGCTCACGCGCCGCAGTATGCGTCGGTTTCGCGAAAGGCGTTCTCGCGGAACTGGAGATCCGCAAGCGGCGAAAAGGCATCCTCGGCTACGACGATCTGCTCAGCCGGCTGGCCGACGCGCTGGATGCCGACCGTTCACCGGCTCAGGTGCGCATGCACCACCGCTGGCCCATCGTGATGGTCGACGAATTCCAGGACACCGACCCGGTCCAGTGGAGGGTGATCGACCGCGCATTCACCGGCCGCTCGACGGTGATCCTGATCGGTGACCCGAAGCAGGCGATCTACGCGTTCCGCGGCGGGGACATCGTCACGTACCTCACGGCCGCCGAAACAGCCGGTGTGCGAATGACGCTCGGCAAGAACTGGCGCAGCGACGGCGCGCTGGTGCAGCGGCTGCAGGCGGTGCTGGGCGGCGCGGAGCTCGGCGATCCGCGGATCATCGTGCACGAGGTCGACGCCCACCATGCCGGTTCACGTCTGGTCGGCGCCGGTGACCCGTTCCGGTTGCGGGTGGTGCGCCGTGAAGCGCTGGGACGCAGCGGAACCAAGGTGCTGTCGATCGCCGACCTGCGTGCGCACATCCCCTGCGACCTCGCCGCCGACATCGGCGAATTGCTCACCAGCGGCGCCACTTTCGACGGCAGATCGATCGAGGCACGCGACGTCGCGGTGATCGTCGAGAACCACAAGGACGCCCGTGCGTGCTACCGGGCGCTGTGCGACGCGGGCATCCCGGCGGTGTACACCGGCGACTCCGACATCTTCAACTCCGAGGCCGCCGAAGACTGGCTGTGCCTGCTGGAGGCATTCGACCAGCCACACCGTCCGGGCATGGTGCGCGCCGCGGCGGCGACCATGTTCTTCGGCAAGACCGCCGGGGCGCTCGTCGAGGGTGGTGACCGGCTGACCGACCAGGTCGCGGAGACGTTGCGGGAGTGGGCAGGCCATGCCCGCGAGCGCGGGGTGGCCGCGATCTTCGAGGCCGCGCAGCGCAACGGTATGAGTGACCGGGTGTTGTCCTGGCAGGGCGGCGAACGGCTGATGACGGATCTGGCGCACATGACGCAGCTGCTGCAGGAGGCCGCGCACCGCGAGCACTTCAGCCTGCCGGCGCTGCGCGACTGGTTGCGGGCACGGCGCGAGGAAAAAAGCGGCGCAACGGAACGCTCGCGTCGGCTGGACAACGACGCCGCGGCGGTGCAGCTGATGACGGTGTGGGTTGCCAAGGGACTGCAGTTCCCGGTGGTGTATCTGCCGTTTGCGTTCAACCGCAATGTGCAGAGCCGCGAGCTGGTGTTGTTCCACGAAAACGATGCCCGGTGCCTGCACGTCGGCGGCAGCGACTGCCCGAACTTCGACGCGGTGTCGCGGCTGGGGCGGGCCGAGGATGCCAGCGACGACAGCCGGCTGACGTATGTGGCGATGACGCGCGCGCAGGCTCAGGTGGTGGCGTGGTGGGCACCGTCGTACGACGAGCCGAACGGCGGACTGTCGCGGCTGCTGCGGGGCCGCGGGCCGGGCGAGTCTGCAGTGCCGGATCGCTGTGCGCCGGACCAGATTTCCGATGACGACGCTCTGGCGCGGTTCAAACAGTGGGAGGCTGCCGGGGGTCCGGTGATCGAGGAGTCGGTGCTGCGTCCGGTGCCTGCGCTGCCGCGGGAGGCGACGCCGGCCGATCTCGACGCCCGGCATTTCCACCGGTCGATCGACACGTCGTGGCGCCGGACGTCATACTCGGGCCTGATCCGCGCTGCCGAGTCGACCCCGGTGAGCAGTGAGCCGGAAGTCGTCGAGCTGGACGACGAGGCCGCGGAGATCCCGCTGGTCTCCTCAGCGGTCGGCGCGGATGTGCCGTCGCCGATGGCGCATCTGCCATCGGGCGCGAAGTTCGGGACACTGGTGCACGCCGTGCTGGAGACGGCCGACCCGTTCGCCGCTGACCTGGCAGCCGAACTAGAGGCGCGAGTCCGGGAGCACTCGGTGTGGTGGCCGGTCGACGTGCCGGCGGCTGACCTGGCGGCGGCGCTGGTGCCTACGCACGACACCCCGCTCGGTCCGCTGGCGGACGGTTTGACGCTGCGCCAGATCGGGTTGACGGACCGGATGCGGGAGATGGATTTCGAATTCCCGTTGGCCGGCGGGGGTCTGCGGGCCGCCGCGCCCGACATCCGGCTGAGGGATGTCGGTGAGCTGCTGAGCAGGCAGCTGCGCGAGGACGATCCGCTGGCGTCGTATGCCGACCGGTTGACGGGCGCGGCGCTCGGCGGCCAACCGCTGAAGGGTTATCTGTCGGGTTCGGTGGACGTGGTGCTGCGCGTCGGCGAGCGCTATCTGGTGGTCGACTACAAGACGAACTGGCTGGGTGACCCGACTCGGTCGTTGACGGCTGCAGACTACGCGCAGCCGCGGCTGGCCGAGGCGATGCTGCACTCCGACTACCCGCTGCAGGCGCTGCTGTACAGCGTTGTGCTGCACCGGTTTCTGCGGTGGCGGCTGCCCGGCTACGCGCCAGATCGGCATCTGGGCGGAGTGCTGTACCTCTTCCTGCGCGGCATGTGCGGCCCACAGACACCGGTGATCGACGGACACCCGGCAGGCGTGTTCAGCTGGCAGCCGCCGGCATCGCTGATCACCGCGCTGTCGGATCTCGTCGACCAGGGGCGGACGGCGGCATGACCACCGTGGAATGGCGACAGGCGCGCAGCGCTACCGGACTGCTGCGAACCTTCACCGACGCGCAGGTCCTCGAGTCGTCGGATATCCATGTGGCGCAACGACTTACCGCGCTGGCATCGAAATACGACGAGTCGGTCGCGCTGGCGGTGGCGTTGGTGGTGCGGGCGCTGCGCAACGGCTCGGTGTGTCTGGATGTGCGCTCGGCCGTGCAGCAGGTGGGCATCGAGGGCTTGCCGTGGCCGGACGTCGACGCGTGGCTCGCGACACTGCAATCCAGCCCGCTGGCCGGCTCACCGCCGGTGCTGCACGTCGACGGGGATCTGCTGTATCTGGACCGGTACTGGCTCGAGGAGCAGCAGGTGTCCCGCGACGTGCTCGCGATGATCTCGGCCGAGCCCGGGCAGGTGTCTGCGGACGTCGACCGGCTGTTCCCGGCAGGATTCGAAGAGCAGCGCGCGGCGGCGGAAGTGGCGCTGTCGCAGGGGTTGACGGTGCTCACCGGCGGCCCGGGGACAGGCAAGACCACGACGGTGGCACGGC
>JBAPQQ010000248.1:0-1693 GCA_049280695.1 Mycobacterium sp. | reverse complement strand
GTGCGGCGCGGTACAGCCGCGCCGAGATCTGCGGACTGTCGGCCGACCGCTCGGCCTGCGCTTCGAGCACAGCGGCGAGGCGATCGTCGCGCACACCGTGTTCGGCAAGCCGCAGCGCGAGGTCCGCCGACAGCGTCGACATCTCCAATTGCGTTGTCACCAGGGTCTTTTCGACGTCATGGTGGCAGGCGGCACCGACGATCTGGGCGACGGCGCGGTGCACCGACCGCAGAAAGACCGGGCTGTGCGACGGCTCCACGAGGCCGCTGCCGCGTACCCGATCGACCAACATCTGCGCGTCGTCGATCGGGACACGCAATGCAGCGGCGACGTCGCCGGCACCCAGATCGGGGCTCAGCGAGCTGATCAGCAGTGCGTCCAGAACGGGTTGATCGAGCCCGCGCAACCGGTCGATCAACGCGAACCGTGCGGCTTGTGCCGTCGCCACCGGATCGGCGGTCAGACTCGCTGCTGCGCGCACCAGAAACGGCAGCCCCGCCGTCGCGTTGACCAGGCTGCGGACCGCGTCAGCCGACGGCGGCCCGTCGGCCGCGGCAACGCGATGCAGTTCCTGCGGGGGCAGCGCTCCCAGCAGAATCGGGGGATTCTCGCGCTCCATCGCCGACGTGAGCGCGCGGAGCGCCCCTCGATGCTGGTACGGCGGCGTCGCGACGACGACGGTCGCCGACGGATCGTTCACCCAGTCGGCCAGCGCCGACAGTTCGGCTTCGGTGAGCAGATGCGCATCGTCGACGACCGCGGCTGCCTCCCCGCGCGGCGGCCCCGGCCGGGTCACGACCTCGACATCGTTGTCGCGCAGCGCAGCGCGGATCGCCGACATCGTCGCGGTCTTGCCGGTGCCCATGCCGCCGACGACGAGGATCTTCGTGCCGTCGGCCGGGCCGGCAGCGAACGCGTCGACGACCTCGCGTGCCTGCGGCGGAATGTCGCGGGGCACCGGAGCGCTCATGTCAGCCGGCAGACGCGGCGGCAGTTTGTGGGCTGGTCACGGTAGGCGGCGGCACCGTGGTGACGGGCGCCGTGGTGACGGTCTGCGGAGTGGTGAACGCCGCGCTCGTCGTCGGCGCTGCCTGCGTGGTGGTCGGTGGTGCCTGTGTGGTGGTGGGCGCCGCTTGAGTGGTGGTGGTGGGCGGCGCAGTGGTTGTCGTCGTGGTCGGTCGGGTGGTGGTCGTGGTGGTCGTCGTCGCCTGAGTCGTGGTCGTCGTCGTGGTCGACGCAGTCGTGGTGGTGGCGCTGGTCGAACTCGGCGTGGTGGTGGTCGACGTCGGCGGCGTCACGACGGTCGGACTTCCGTCGGTGCCGGTATATGTGACCGTGTCGGTCAGCGGCGCGCCCGGGGTTGCGGGGTTGGTGGTGGCCGGAACCGTGGCGGTGTGGGTGCGGGTCGATTTGATGGGGCTGGATTCGCTGGTCAGAGTCCACCACAGGCCGCCACTCAAGAGCAGTACCGCGACCAGCGCCGCCCCGAACAAGATCGGCGGCCGGCGATACCACGGCAGAAACTCCTCGGCGGCGGCTGCCGGCGGTTCCTCGGGCGGCTGGAACTGCATCTGCGGGCGCGCGCCGGTGGCCGCCGGGTCGAAGGCGTAGTCGGCCCCGGTATACGGCACGGGCTCGGAAGCGCCCGGATCGTCTGACCATGCCAGCGCGCGGAACGTCGCCGACGAAGGGC
>JBAPQQ010000247.1:0-3490 GCA_049280695.1 Mycobacterium sp. | reverse complement strand
GGCGCAGACACCGTGTTGCGAAACTGCGCACAGATCGCCGGAATCACCAATTCGACGATCGTCCCGCAGTTTCGGCGTCAACGGGGAATCGTGAACACCGGGTCGTCGCAGCCGGTGCCCTGCGCAGAAAGCTGGCGCTTGAGCACCTTGAACGTCTGCGTGCGCGGTAACTCCGAGCTGATCCGCACGAAGGACGGCCACTGCTTCGGCCCCAGGTCGGGTTGCGCAGCCAAGAAAAGCCGGAACGCCTCCGGGTCGAACCTCGCACCGTGGGCAAGCACCAGCGCCGCCATCACCTGATCGCCCACGTCGGGCGCGGGCACGCCGTACACCGCCGCTTCGACCACGTCGGCATTGCGCAGCAGCACGCGTTCTATCGGTGCGGCACCAAGGTTTTCGCCGTCAACCCGCATCCAGTCGCCGAGCCGGCCCGCAAAGTAGACGAAGCCTGCCTCGTCGCGGTACGCCAGGTCGCCGCTGTGGTAGACACCGCCTGCCATCCGCTGTGCGTCGGCCTCCGGGTCGTTGTAGTAGCCCTCGAAACGGCCTGGCCCCGATACGTTGACGATCTCCCCGGTCACCCATGGCGGGCACGGCTCGCCGGTGTCGACGTCGACGATCGCGACGCCGTCGGGCAGCGGACCCAACGAACCCGCCGGGGTGTCGGGGGTTCGGGCGATGGCCACCCCGCCCTCGGTGGACCCGAAGCCGTCGACGACCACGGTGCCGAACCGGCGCGCGAACCGCTCGAGGTCTCCGGGAGCGCCCTCGTTGCCGTAGACCGCCTTCAATGGGTTGTCTGCGTCATCTGAACACTCCGGTGTGGCAAGCACATACGACAACGGCTTGCCGACATAGTTGGCATAGGTGGCGCCGTAGCGGCGGATGTCCGGAAGGAACTGCGACGCGGAGAACTTGCGCCGCAACACCATCGAACCCCGGCACGCCAACGCCACCGACCACCCCACCAGCACTGCGTTCGAATGGAACAGCGGCATCGACACGTAGCAGACGTCCTCGGGTCCGAGGGAGAATCGGTCGGTCATCGTCACGCCGGCGATCGCGACCTTGCCGTGGGTGCAGATCACCGCCTTGGGGTCACCGCTCGTGCCGGAGGTGTAGATCAGCATGAACGTATCCGACGGCGATGCGGACCGCGCAGCCACCGGCGCATCCCGGTACGCCTGCCATTCGGCAGTCCAGTCTGAGGAGTCGACGTCGATGTACTCGGTTTCGCTCAATCCCGTCGACGATGCCGAATCGGCCAACACCACTTGGCAATCCGCGCGCCGCGCATCGCGATCCAGCGCGGCTCCGCGCCGGATCGGGTTCAGCCCGACGGGAACGATGCCCGACAGCGCGGCCGCAATCAGCAGCGAGGAGAAGAACGGCGTGTTCTGCAGCAGAACCCCGACATGGGGCGGACGGTCGGGGTCAAGCCGCTCACGCAACGCGGCGGCGACCGCCGCGCCCTGCTGAATGTGGCTGCGCCAGCCGGTGAAAGAGTCCTCAAAATAGACGCCGCGGTCGTCGACGTCGACGAGCGGCGCGACCAGCGCGGTGACGGTGGGCAGCTCGTCCGCGGTGTTCAAACCGGTGTGTCGGCCAGTTCGCGGCCTATGCGCAGCAGCTGTCCGGTGGCGCCACCCACCGCGAATTCGGTCTGCTTGGCCGCCAGGAAATACCGGTGCACAGGATGGTCGAGGTCGATGCCCACTCCGCCGTGCACGTGGACGGTGGTGTGTGCAACCCGATGACCCGCGTCGGCTGCCAAGAATGCCGCCGTGGCGACCTCGAGGTCGGCGGGCAGACCTTCCGACACCCGCCACGCGGCCTGAGTCGTGCTCAGGCGCAAGCCCTTGACGTCGATGTATCCGTCGGCGAGGCGCTGCGCCACCGCCTGGAAGCTGCCGATCGGCCTGTCGAACTGCTCCCGCTCACGCGCGTACTCGGCCGTCAACTCCAGCGCCCGCTCCAGCACACCGAGTTGGAATGCGGTGCGGCCCAGGATCGTGCGCGTGGTGAGCCAACCGAGTACGTCTTCGCCGCCGACAAGCCGATCGGAGGGCACGTCGACGCCTTGAAGTTCGAGGTGCCCGACGCTGCCGTGTCCCGTGGTGTCCAGTGACGTCGTCGAGACCCCGGCGTCGGCAGCCGCTACGAGGAAAACCTTGACACCCGAATCGGTTTCGGCGGGCACCAGGAAAGCGTCGGCGATAGGTCCGTACCCGACCTGGGTGCGTGTACCGGTCAGCCGATACCCGCCGTCGCGCACCGTGGCCTGCACCGGTCCCTGCCCCATCTCGCCGTCGAGCGACACAGTCAGGATCTTCTCACCGCCGACGGCCGGCGTCGCCCAATCATGTTGCAGCGCTTCTGGACCGAACTCGGCCAACGCCCCCGCACCGAGCACCACCGACTCGAGGTAAGGCACTGCGGCCAGCTGCCGACCCAGCGCCACCAGTACGGCGACCTGCTCGAGCACGCCGAAACCGCCGCCGGCCAACGACTCCGGTGCGGCAGCGCTCAGGACGTCGGCGTCGATCAGGTTGCGCCACAGCTCGCGGTCGAAGCGTTCCCCGACGCCGTCGAGTTGATGCTGGCGCTCCGCCGTGCACACCGATTCGGTGATCGTGCGAACGAGACCGCCGAGGTCGGCGGCGGCTTCAGTCGATTGGAAGTCCATCGTGTGTCCTTACCGGTTGACCCTGGGCAGTCCCAAGGCGACCATTCCGATGATGTCGCGCTGAATCTCGTTGGTGCCACCGCCGAACGTCAGAATCAGGCAGGCGCGGTGCATCCGCTCGACCCGGCCCCGCAGCAGCGCGCCGGGCGAATTCGGCCGCACCGTCGCCGGGCTGCCCAGCACCTCCATCAGCAGCCGGTAGGCCTCGGTAGCCAGTTCGGTGCCGAACACCTTGGCAGCCGACGCGTCGGCCGGCGACGGCGACGCCTCATCCGACGACGCGAGCTCCCAGTTGATCAGCTTGAGCACTTCGGCTTTGGCGTGCACGCGCGCTAGGTTGAGCTGTACCCACTCGGAGTCGATCAGCCGCGATCCGTGGACGTCCTTGGTGTTCTGCGCCCACTCGCGAACCGCGTTGAGGGCCACGAAGATCGGTTGTGCGGACACCAGCGCGACGCGTTCGTGGTTGAGCTGGTTGGTGACCAGCTTCCAGCCGGCGTTCTCGTCGCCGACCAGGTTAGTCACCGGTACACGTACGTCTTGGTAGTAGGTGGCACTGGTGTCCGGACCGGCCATCGTGTGCACGGGCGTCCACGAGAAACCGGGCGCGGTGGTGGGCACGATGAGCATCGAGATCCCACGATGCTTCTTCGCCTCCGGGTTCGTTCGCACCGCCAGCCACACGTAGTCGGCGTAGGGGATCAGGCTGGTCCACATCTTCTGGCCGTTGATCACATAGTCATCGCCGTCGCGGACTGCGGTGGTGCGCAAGGCGGCCAGGTCGGTGCCGGCGCCCGGCTCGGA
>JBAPQQ010000246.1:0-5058 GCA_049280695.1 Mycobacterium sp. | reverse complement strand
GTGCTGGTGATCGACGCCGCCTCGTTTCCGCGGGACAAGCCGTGCGGGGACGGGCTGACGCCGCGCGCGGTCGCCGAGCTGCAGCGGCTGAGCCTGGGCGGCTGGCTCGACGGGCACATCAAGCACCGCGGGCTGCGCCTGACGGGCTTCGGCGGCGAGGTGGAGATCGACTGGCCGGGCCCGTCGTTTCCCGGGTATGGGTCGGCGGTGCCGCGAACCGAACTCGACGAGCGGGTGCGCCAAGTCGCCGTCGACGCCGGGTGCCGGATGCTGCTGGGATCGAAAGTGGTTTCCGCCGAACGCGATTCGCGTGGAAAGGTGACTTCGTTGACGACGGGCTCCGGGTCGGTGACCTGCCGGGAGGTGATCGTCGCCGACGGCGCCCGCTCACCGCTGGGCCGGATGCTGGGGCGAGAATGGCATCAGCAGACGGTGTACGGCGTCGCGGTGCGCGGATACCTTCCGACCCCGCGCTCCAGCGACCCCTGGCTGTCGACGAACCTCGAATTACGCACGCGCGCAGGGGATTTGCTGCCCGGTTACGGCTGGATCTTCCCGCTGGGCAATGGCGAAGTGAACATCGGCGTGGGCGCGTTGGCGACGGCGAAGCGGCCCGCCGACGTGGCGCTGCGCAAGCTGATCGGCCACTACACCGACCAGCGGCGTACGGACTGGTCGTTCGACGGAGAACCGCGCGCGGTGTCGTCGGCGCTGTTGCCGATGGGCGGTGCGGTGTCCGGCGTTGCGGGGCCGAACTGGATGCTCATCGGCGACGCTGCCGCGGGGGTGAACCCGTTGAACGGCGAGGGTATCGACTACGGACTGGAGATGGGCCGGTTCGCCGCGAAAATGCTTGGCAGCGGCGACTTTTCACAGGCATGGCCTGCACTTCTGCAGTCGCACTACGCGCGTCCGTTCTCTGTCGCGCGGCGGCTGGCGTGGCTGCTGACCGTGCCCTGGCTGCTGCCGACGGCGGGTCCGTTCGCGATGCGGTCGGTGGCCTTCATGCAGATGGTTGTGCGGGTGATGGGCAACCTCGTCGTCGACGAGGACGTCGACCGCGTCGCGTGGCTGTGGCGACGGCTGGGCGCAGGGTCGCGGGCCATCGACCGCCGCCCGCCCTTCTCGTGAGCTTGGTCGCCGTCTACCGCGCGCCGATGCGGTCCCGCCGCGACGACGTCGACGTCCGCGCCACCGTCGACCGCGCCCGGAAGCTGAACCTGTGCGGCTTCGGCGGCGTGCTCACCCCGCCACCGTCCGATCTGCGGTCAGCCCTCGTTCGGGCGGATGAACAGTACGACGAGCGGGTCGCACGACGAATCGCACGGTTTGCCGACGTCGTAGTCGGCTCGTTGGCCTGGACCCGCGGCGGCGACGGCCTGTTCTGGCTCGGCCGCCTAGAGGGTCCCTACTTCTACGACGCCGGCGGCGCGGCCGTCGATCTCGTTCACGTGCGGCGGTGCCGTTGGCTGTCCACGCCGCTGCTCGAACGGGACGTGCCCGCAGCCGTCGTCGCCACCTTTCGCCGAGGTGGACGCAACTTCCAGCAAACGCACGACCCGGACGTCGGGGCGCAGAGCCAACGGCTGTGGGACGAGCGGGGCTGATGACCCGGGATCAGGTGCGCACCGCGGCGTGCAACGCGACGATGCCGCCCGTCAGGTTGCGCCACCGCACACCGGACCAGCCGGCGCTCTCGATGCGCCGGGCCAGTTCGGCCTGGTCGGGCCACGCCCGGATCGACTCCGCCAGGTAGACGTAGGCCTCCGGGTTGGACGCCACCGCACGCGCCACCCGCGGCAGCGCTTGCATCAGGTACTCCTTGTAGACCGTGCGGAACAGCGGATTGGTCGGCGTCGAGAATTCGCACACCACCAGCCGACCGCCCGGCGTGGTCACCCGGGCCATCTCGCGTAACCCCGCCTCGTGGTCGACGACATTGCGCAGCCCGAAGCTGATGGTCACCGCGTCGAAGGTCTGGTCCGCGAACGGCAGCCGCGTCGCGTCGCCCGCGACCTTCGGCACCGCCCGAGCCTGGCCCGCCCGCAGCATGCCCACCGAGAAATCCGCTGCTACGCACCACGCGCCCGAGCGCGCCAGTTCCAGGGTGGACACCGCAGTTCCGGCCGCCAGATCCAGGACGCGGTCGCCGGGTCCCAGGTTCAAGGCCCTGCGGGTCGCCCGCCGCCACATCCGGTCCAGCCCGAGGGAGAGCACCGTGTTGGTGATGTCGTAGCGCCCCGCCACCGCGTCGAACATCGACGCGACCTCGCCCGGATCCTTGTCCAGCGTCGCGCGGCCCACGACGCCGAAGCTATCAGGCCGCCTCGGCCCGCCTGAGGCCTCGCACGGCCTCGTAGTGCCCGATCAGCTCGTCGCATATCGCCGGCCAGGTGCGCTGCAGCACACTGCGGCGCGCAGCCGGTGCATACTGCGACCGCGCCTGGAGCAGATGCCTAACCGCGCCGGGCAGTCGACGTTCGAACTCCGCGACGTCCAACAAGAGCCCGGTGCGACCGGGCACGACGAGGTCGCGCGGGCCACCGGCATTCGGCGCGACGACCGGCACCCCCGAAGCCAGCGCTTCCTGCACCGCCTGGCAGAACGTCTCGTGCTCGCCCGGATGCACGAACACGTCCATACTTGCGTACGCGGCGGCCAACTCGGAGCCGTAGAGTGCTCCGGTGAAAACCGCTGCGGGCAAGAGCCTTTCGAGCTTGCCGCGGTCGACGCCGTCGCCGACGATCACCAGCTGTACATGGTCGCCCAGCGCCGCAAGCCGCTCGACATGTTTCTCCGGTGCCAGCCTGCCGACGAAGCCGACGATCGGCTTGCCGTCCCGTGACCACACCCGCCGCAGCGCTTCGTCGCGCGCCGACGGTGCGAAGCCTGCGATGTCCACGCCCCGCGCCCAATAGTGCACTCGCGGAATACTCTGTGCGGCCAGTATTTCTATCGCCGACGACGACGGCGCCAACGTGCGGTCGGCGTGCCGGTGCAGATGCCGAAACCACGCCCAGGCGGCCCGCGCCGCTACTCCCATGCCGTAGCTCTGCGCAAATCCGGGGACGTCCGTCTGGAATACCGCGACGGTGGGCACCCCGAGCAATCGCGCCGCCTGCAACCCGCCGTATCCCAGCAGAGCCGGCGACGCCAAGTGCACGACGTCCGGGTCGAACGCGCGCAGGATCCTCAGCATCCGCGGCCGCGGCACCCCGAGTGGCAGCGAGGTGATCTTGGGGAACATCCGCGACGGCATCCGGTGCACGGCCACCCCGTCGTGGTCGGTACTGGCGCGTTGTTGGCGCCGGGGGTTGTCCGGGGCGATGACCAGCGCGTCGTGACCGGTGCGGTTGAGGTGCTCGAGGACGCGTAACACCGAGTTGGAGACGCCGTTGACGTTGGGCAGGAATGACTCCGCGACAATCGCAACTCGCACGTGGTGAGCGTGTCAGCGCCGCCTGTCGATAAGGTTGCCTACGGGAATACGACACGCAAAATCGGCACAACCCCTGAATTCTTAGTGAATAGTTATCCAGGCCGTTGGAATTTCAGGTAGCGTCAGCCGGGATATGCCGCAATCAAAGACAGCCGGGGGGCTAATGGGTAACGGGTGGGACGATCCGGATTGCACCGCTCGCCTGCGCGGCAAACTGGTCAACGCCATCTCGAGCATGATGCGAATCGGGATCAACCACAGCGACGTGGCACGTATGCAATGGCAAGGGGTCGCGCAAAAGTACCGCGATCGATGGGCGCAGGGTGACGTGGACGGAATCCTGCCCGTCCTGTCGGAACTGCTGATTTGGATGCGGCAGACGAATATCGATTTGTCCAGAAATTCGGATGTCGTCGCGTTGTTCAACGACCCGGGATTCCGCAATCTGCGCAGCCGTATTCCGGCGTTCAACAGGGACCCGAAGATGCTGGACATGTTCCGTCGGTTTGCCGCCGCGGGCACCCGTACCGCCGACTGACATCCAGGAACGGCTCCGGCCCGAACGTGTAGTGCCCGTACTTGTTTCCGTAGTTGACGAAGCCTGTGCCGCCAGCCCGCCCGTCGGCGACCGCTAGCGGACGTAGCGCTTGCCGACGTAGGTTGCCGCGACCAGTAACGCTCCCGCGACGAGCCAGCCCACCACGGCGATCGAGCCCGCCGGGATGATCGCCAGCGCAGCGTTACGGTGTTGCACCCGAACGAGATTGGGATTGTTGCGGTCGTACTCCACGTAAATCCGCATGCCGTCCGCCAGTTCCGACGGGTACAGCACACCCAGCTCCGGCCGGTAGGTCACGCGGTCGGGTGTGACGAACTCGATCGTCGAGCGCCGAGGTCCGGCGCTGAGCACCTCGGCCCGGGCAACTCCCATGTGCCGCTCGATCTGGCGGTCGTTGCGCCACGCGCCGGCCACCAGCAGCACCGACTGCAGCGTCACCAGACAAGCCGCCACCACGATGCCGAACTTGACGCGTCGCAGCACCTTTTGGCCGGTGGTCTCGGGTTCGGCGGAATTCCGGCCGTTCCGGAAGAGGTTCAGCACGGTCGCGAGCCGGCTCATATCGCTGCCTTGATCGACGCGTGCAGCTGACGCAGCGTCGACCGGTCGGCTTTGACTTCGAGCACCCGCATCCCGCTGAACGGGTTGTTGATGGCGTCGGCGAGGTCGTCGACCTCCACCTGATGCGACTCGATGTGGTAGGCCCGGCACAGCGCGCCGACGTCGACGTCGTGCGGTGTGCCGAAGATCCGCGACGACACGTCGGAGAACCGCGGGTCGCCCTGCTCGAGCAGTTCGAAGATGCCGCCGCCGTTGTCGTTGGACACCACGATCGTCAAGTCGTGCGGGACCGGTTCCGTCGGGCCGATCAGCAGCCCGGACGCGTCGTGCACGAACGTCAGGTCACCGATCAACGCGACGGTGCGCCCGTCGTGCCCGAGTGCCGCGCCGATGGCCGTCGAGACCGTGCCGTCGATGCCGGCCACCCCCCGGTTGGACCGGACCCGCACGCCGTGCGCGTCGAGGCCGACCAGCGCGGCGTCACGCACCGGGTTCGACG
>JBAPQQ010000245.1:0-13435 GCA_049280695.1 Mycobacterium sp. | reverse complement strand
GCACAACGTCTCGTCGGAGAACGGCAACAGGTCCTCCACGCTGCCACCACCGCGCGACAGCACGATCACGTCGACGTCCGGATGCGCATCGAGCGAACGCAGCGCCTCGACGATCTGCGGCACCGCGTTCGGCCCCTGAACGACCGCGTTGCGCACCTCGAACCGGACCGCCGGCCACCGGGCGGACGCGACCGTCGTCACGTCACGCTCGGCAGCGCTGGCCCGCCCCGTGATCAGGCCGACGGCCACCGGCAAGAACGGGATCGGCCGCTTGAGCCGCGGGTGGAAAAGCCCCTCGGCATCCAGAAGCCGTCGCAGCCGCTCGATGCGTGCCAGCAGCTCGCCGATCCCGACGGCACGAATCTCGGTGAGCCGCAACGAGAATGAACCTTTACGGGTGTGGAAAGTCGGTTTGCCGCAGACGATCACCTGGGTGCCTTCAGCGAGCTTCACGGGCGCCCCCAGGACGAGGTCGCGCGGACAGGTGACCGACAGCGACATGTCGGCGGCCGGGTCGCGCAGCACCATGAACACCGTCGTGGAATCGGGCCGGACCTTGATCTCGGTGAGCTGGCCCTCGACCCACACCGTGCCGAGCCGGTCGATCCACTTCTGCACCCTGGTGGCGACAGAGCGCACCGGCCAAGGGTGCTCCGCGGAGTTCGGCGGTGCGGGTGCGCTCACTTGGCGGACGCGCGGGTGATCCTGTTGGCCAGCAGGGTCTGGAACGGCGCGCGGGCCTTGGTGGCTTCCTCGTAGGCCAGCAGCGCATCCAGGTCGGCGACGGACAGCGACTGCAGTCGGGCCCGCAGCTGGGCCAGCGTGAGATCGTCGTAATCGAGCTCTACCGCGATGTCGGGCGGTTCAGTCGCGTTGGCCTCATCGCTCTGCGTGCTCGTTTCCGCGGGCGCGGGGGGATCGGCCGAATACAACGCGAACCGGCCTTCGGTCCGGCGGTCGCGTTCGTCCGCCAGCTGCGTCACCGGCGGGGCCTCCTCGAGATCCTCGTCGAAGGTGGCCCATTCCGGCTGCTCGTCCTTGGGCGGGAACAACGCGTCGAGCGTCTCGTCGCCCTTGATCACCAGGTCGGCGATGTTCTGTTGGAACCGCATGAAGATGTGGGCCGCCTGGCTCACCAGCGTCATCGGATACATGAGCACCGTCTGCGGAAACTTGCGTGTTTCCTCCACCATCGTCGCTGCAGCACCGACCAGCAACCGGACCCCATATGGTGCACTCGCCATGGGCACAAGCCTGCCCTACTGATCGCGCTTGTCAAAAGCCAGGTCCCGGCAAGTGGCTGCGGGGTGTCGGGGGACCGTACCCTGGGTCTATGCCGCCGACGATCAACATGGGGGTTCCGGGTGCCGCCAGCAGCGTGGCACAGCGGCCCACCAGCAAGCGAGTGCTGCTCGCCGAGCCGCGCGGCTACTGCGCCGGGGTCGACAGGGCCGTGGAAACCGTCGAGCGCGCGCTGGAGAAGCACGGGGCACCGGTGTACGTCCGGCACGAGATCGTGCACAACCGCCACGTCGTGGACACGCTCGCCAACGCCGGCGCAGTGTTCGTCAAGGAAACCGACGAGGTGCCCGAGGGCGCGATCGTGGTGTTCTCCGCCCACGGTGTGGCGCCGAAGGTGCACGAGTCGGCGGCCGAGCGTCGGCTTGAGGTGATCGATGCAACGTGCCCGCTGGTCACCAAGGTGCACAACGAGGCGAAGCGCTTCGCCCGCGACGGCTACGACATCCTGCTGATCGGCCACGAGGGTCACGAGGAAGTGATCGGCACCGCCGGCGAGGCCCCTGACCACGTTCAGCTCGTGGACGGGCCGGACGCCGTCGACGACGTGACCGTGCGCGACGAGAACAAGGTCGTGTGGCTGTCGCAGACCACTCTCTCGGTCGACGAGACGATGGAAACGGTGCAGCGGCTGCGGGAACGATTCCCGGGTCTGCAGGATCCGCCCAGCGACGACATCTGCTACGCCACACAGAACCGCCAGGTCGCCGTGAAGGCAATGGCCCCGGAATGCGAGCTGGTGATCGTCGTCGGGTCGCGCAACTCGTCGAACTCCGTGCGGCTGGTGGAGGTCGCCTTGGGCGCCGGAGCGCACGCCGCCCATCTTGTCGACTACGCCGACGACATCGACCCCGCCTGGCTCGACGGTGTCACCACCGTCGGCGTCACGTCAGGCGCATCGGTGCCCGAGATTCTCGTCCGCGGGGTGCTGGAGCGGCTGGCCGATCACGGCTTCGACGTCGTCCAGCCCGTCACCACCGCCAACGAGACGTTGGTGTTCGCGTTGCCCAGAGAGATCCGTCCGGCACGCGCCTGATTGCCAAGCGGCACAGGCGATTTCAGATGTCGTATTCCCAACCGTCGCGTTCCTGCGAACGCGACCGGTGCCGGGGCCGACGCTCCTGGTAGGTCTCGGTGTCGGCCGGGCTGCTGCGGTAGCGCACCCGGGAGATCGGGTGGTGGGTGCCGTTGGCCACGGCGGCGCCGTTGGCGTCCGGACGACGGCGGGGCGGCACCTCGTAGGCCTCGTACGGATCGTAGGAGTCGTACCGACTGCGACGGTCGTGGGACGCTCTGCGTTCGTGTGACTCGCGACGCTCGTACGGGTTGCGGCCCGGTCTGCGACGGGGCATGTCTTCGTCGGGTTGCCGGCCAGCGGACCGGGTCCGGCGGCGCGGCTCCAGGTCGTCCTCGGGCGGCCGGGGACGTGAGCGTCGGGTTCTCGTCGATGAGCGCTCGCGCGAAGACTGTGCAGTCGGCGCCGCGCGCTTGCCGCTCTTGGTCGCCGTTCGGGACTTGGGCCGGTTGACGGCGTGGCGGCGCTTCGGGGCCGGCTCGTCCTCCTCGGTGTGCGATCGCGAGAAGAAGCCGGCGAGCTTCGCCGTCAATCCCGTGGAGTGGGTAGTCGTCTTTGCGGGCTGCGCCGCCTCGGCAGGCCGGCCGCCGACGAACCACCGGCCCACGCCGATCAGCAGGACGAGGCCCGAGGTGAACAGCATCAGCGGGAACCGCTCGACCAGCGGATAAATGCAGTTGATGACGACGTCTTTGATGCCGTTGACCTCTGAGCTGTGAAGCAGGAAGTAGGCGCCTGGCACGCTGACGAACAAGATCATCGGCGGTTGCACGACGGCCGTGAAAATGCCCGATTGCCGGACGGCCAGCACCGCCGCGACGCACCCGATCGCATACAGCGCAGCGAACACGTGGGTGAGTTCCTTGCCGCCGCCGGCGTCGAACGCGAAGCCGATGGCCGTCGCTGTCACGGCGATCATCACGGCGCCCCACCACGGCACACCCGGCACATTCGGATGCACGGATCGGCGTTGCGCGCTCACGGCCGCCCCGTCGCGCTGTGCAAACACACGTAGACCGTACCGGTTCGACCGCAAACTCCGCTGTCAAGCACGCCCGGGCGCGCATGTCGCAGTTGCCTAGACTGTGGATCCTGTGAGCCTGAACCTGGGGATCGTGGGTCTTCCAAATGTCGGCAAGTCGACGTTGTTCAATGCGCTGACGCGAAACAACGTGCTGGCCGCGAACTATCCTTTTGCCACCATCGAGCCCAACGAAGGCGTGGTGCCGCTGCCCGACCCGCGGCTGGCCAAGCTGGCCGAGATGTTCGACTCCGCACGCATCGTCGAGGCGCCGGTGACGTTCGTCGACATCGCCGGTCTGGTTCGAGGCGCGTCCGAAGGCGCCGGCCTGGGCAACAAGTTCCTCGCCAACATCCGTGAGTGCGACGCGATCTGTCAGGTGGTGCGGGTGTTCTCCGACGACGACGTCGCGCACGTTGCGGGGGAGGTGGACCCTGCGTCTGACATCGAGGTGGTGGAGACCGAGCTGATCCTGGCCGACCTGCAGACGTTGGAGCGGGCGCTGCTCCGGCTGGAGAAAGAGGCGCGCACGCACAAGGACCGGCGGCCGGTGCTGGAGGTGGCGCAGGCGGCACAGAAGGTTCTGGATGCCGGGACGACGTTGTACGCATCCGGCCTGGATTCGTCGTCTCTGCGGGAACTCAACTTGTTGACGACGAAGCCGTTCCTGTACGTCTTCAACGCCGACGAGGCCGTGCTCACCGATGCCGAACGGGTTGCGTCGTTGCGTTCGTTGGTGGCGCCGGCCGATGCGGTGTTCCTCGACGCCAAGATAGAGGCGGAGCTGTTGGAGCTCGACGACGAGTCCGCCGCCGAGCTGCTGGAGTCGATCGGGCAGCCCGAGCGGGGCCTGGATGCGTTGGCGCGGGCGGGTTTTCACACGCTGCGGTTGCAGACGTTTCTGACCGCAGGCCCAAAAGAGTCGCGGGCGTGGGTGATTCACCAGGGCGACACCGCGCCGAAGGCCGCCGGAGTGATCCACAGCGACTTCGAGAAGGGCTTCATCAAGGCCGAGGTGGTGTCCTACGACGACCTGGTGGCCGCCGGTTCGATGGCTGCGGCGAAGGCGGCCGGCAAGGTCCGGATCGAGGGCAAGGACTACGTGATGGCCGACGGCGACGTGGTGGAGTTCCGGCACGGATAAACGTCACATGAGTGCTGGCGACACGTACCAGGAAGTAGAAGGGTAGAAGCTTCGCCGATTGGCCGCTGATTCGGCCTTGACGGCCCTAGGATCGCTCGATGAGTTCGCGGGGGGACATCAATGGAATTCGTCGCGTCGATCTGGAAACGCGAGGCCCTTGGAGGCGGCGGATCTGGTGGTGGATGGGTGGTCCCATTGCGGCGAGCAAGACAGGCCTTACCGTCTGGCGAAAAGTGGCCGCACCGATCGAAGCGCCTTTGATGAAGGCTAGTCGTGGGCGTTTGAAGCTCAACCCGGCTGTGCCGATGGTGGTGTTGACTACGACGGGCGCCAAGAGCGGCGAACGTCGGGAGGTTCCACTTGCTTACTTCACAGATGTTGACGACGTCATACTCATTGCTTCGAACTATGGCGGCACGCGCCATCCGAGCTGGTATCACAATTTGAGGGCAAACCCGACATGTGAGCTGCACAGGGGGCCACTTGGTGGGCCATTCATAGCTTCGGTCGCCGAGGGTGCGGACCGTGACCGTCTGGACGCGCTTGCAGTAGATCGCCTTTCTAGAGTCTTCGCCTTGCACGACAAGCGAAGTGGTGACGCAACGACCATTCCAGTCATGCGCCTGACGCTGCTGCAGGGGGAGCATGAAGGACAACAGACGGACGGTGACGTGGTGGAGTTCCGGTTCCAAGCAACGTCTGGGCAACAGAAGAAGTAGTAGCGCCAACTCGCTTCGGTGGAGGCGCGACGGTCGCCCCCAAACATGATGGCGGCGGATCGCCTCGGTGGTGACCGAGTTGACATTGCCACCCGACTGCGGCTGTGAGAACTTCGTAACAGAGCCTTAACGAGGGCTTCCGGACGATGGGTGCCGTACCCGGCGTGCGACAAGACGGCGCGGGAGAAACATCATGGCGTGGGTAGTTCTCGTCATATCGGGTGTCCTCGAAGCCGTGTGGGCAACTGCGATGGGCAAGTCCGAAGGGTTCAGCAAGCTGTCGCCGAGCGTGGTGTTCCTGGTCGCGATTGTCGCCAGCATGGCGGGATTGGCCTACGCCATGCGGGACCTGCCGGTCGGGACCGCATACGCCGTCTGGGTGGGAATCGGGGCAGTCCTTACCGTGGTCTACGCGATGGCTACCGGGGACGAGCCAGCGTCACTTCTCAAGGCGGCGTTCTTGGTAATGATCATTGGAGGCGTGGTCGGACTCAAGCTCGCGCACTGACGCCCGCCCGAGACTGACTGGGGTCTGGCATCCGTGGACTCAAGTAGCCTTGCGGACCCGGCAACATAACGGCGACCTACATCAGGTTCCGTTGAGGCATGGTCGAGTTCCGGTTCAACGTATAGGGGCATGCGCCGGACCTGTCGAACTAAACCGGCCGCTCGACGCGTCTGGCGGCCTAGCATTCCATGATGAGTTTTGTCGTCTCACCGGAGGCTTATGCCCGTTTCATGGGTCGGTACGCCGAACCTCTCGCGGAGGTCTTCGTGGCGTTCGCCCAGGTCGGCATGAACGATAGGGTGCTCGACGTCGGCTGTGGGCCCGGCGCGTTGACAGCGCACTTGTTGTCGGTCGGAGCTGAGGTCGCGGCGATCGATCCTTCACCACCGTTCGTTGACGCTATTCGTGCGCGCTTCCCGGACATTGACGTGCGTCTGGGTACGGCGGAGGAAATGCCATACGGCACTGCCGATTTCGACGCTGCTCTCGCGCAATTGGTGGTCCACTTCATGATAGATCCGGTGGTCGCCGTCAGGCATATGAGGCGTGTGACTCGGCGTGGCGGCGTCGTTGCAGCGTGCGTGTGGGACGGGTCGACCGGCGCACTGGCGCCGTTCTGGGATGCGGTTCACGTGATCGACCTCGAAGCTGAGGACGAGGCGCTACTTTCCGGAGCGCACATGGGGCACCTGACTGAGCTTTTCGAAGCTGCTGGCCTGCACGATGTGGAAGAAGTTCAAATTTCGGTGGAGGTTGTCCACCCGACATTTGAGGAGTGGTGGGAGCCCTACACGTACGGAGTGGGTCCTGCGGGCGATTACGTCCAGCGGCTCGATGACGATCGTCGCGCGGATCTCGCATCCGTAGCTCGTGCACGCCTGGGTAATGGGCCGTTCACCGTTACCGCCAACGCATGGGCGGCCCGGGCAACGGTGTGACGGCGACGTGGTCGAGTTCCGGTTCAATGTGTAGGGGATTCAAGGCGAATTGAGATGAGACACACCGCCGTGTGTAGCTGGCGGAATCGTCCGAGATGGAAATGGGATCTCGCTGGTCACATGTTCCCGTGGAAGCCGTGATCGATTCCGGCGGGCGCGGGGTACTTCCGAAGCACCTCCGTGATGCTCTCGGCCTGACGCCGGGCACGACGGTGGACATCTCGCCGTATGGGACCGGCGTACAGGTGACGCCGGGTGGTCGGACCGCGCGGCTCGAGCGTGAGGCGGACGGCCGTCTGGTTTCACGCGGAGACGCGGCGGTGACGGACGAAACAGTGTCCGCGCTTATCGACTCGGTTCGACGTTGAGTGCTCGGCGCCTGTCGGTGGACACGAGCGTCGCTGTGCCGTTGCTGGTCGCCTCGCACGAACACCATCGTGCGGCCGCCGAGTGGGCGCGCGGCCGGTCGCTGAGCCTGAGTGGTCATGCCTTGGCGGAGACGTACTCGGTGCTCAACCGGTTGCCGGGTGACGCACGCGTTGCGCGGTGGATGCGGTCACGCTCATCGATGCGAACTTCGACGAAATACTGGTCCTTTCGGAGTTGGCAGCGCAGGGGGCGCATCGAGAACTCGCCGGCAAAGGCGTCGCCGGGAGTGCGACGTACGACGGGCTCGTAGCGCTGGCCGGCCGCGAGCATGGTGCAGTCTTGGTCACTCGGGATGCGCGGGCGCGGTCGACGTACGAGACGCTCGGAGTTGCCGTCGAAGTGATTGGCTGAATCTGCGGTCCTTCGATCGCGACAGCTTTACCATCAGCCGATGAGCCCGAGGGGCTACATCAACGGAATTCGGCGCGCCGACCTCCAATCACTTGGGCCCTGGCGACGGCGAATCTATTGGTGGATGGGCGGACCCATATTTGCAAGCAAGACGGGCCTCGCGGTCTGGCGAAAGATAGCGGCGCCCCTCGAGGCACCGTTGATCAACGCTTCGGGTGGCCGCCTCAAGCTCAACGTAGCGGTGCCGATGGTGGTGTTGACTTCGCTGGGCGCGAAGAGCGGCGAGCGCCGCGAGGTTCCTCTCGCGTATTTCACCGACGGTGACGACGTCATCCTCATCGCGTCGAATTACGGAAGCACGCGTCATCCGGCGTGGTACCACAACCTGCGGGCTAATCCGAAGTGCGAGTTGCACATCGGACCTCGTGGTGGTGCGTTCGTGGCAAGGGAAGTCACCGACAACGCAGACCGCGACAGATTGTATGGGCTCGCAGTCGATCGCCTCGCTCGGGTTTTCGCCCTGCACGACAAGCGAAGCGGTGACGCGCGGACGATTCCGGTCATGCGGCTGACGCCTGCGCGGGATGGTTAGATTCCGGATCCCGACTCTGGTCGATGGCGCCGTCGTCGATTTTGGGCGCGGACAAGTGTGTATCGCGTTCGGCCCTCGGGCGAGAAGGGGCTCGGTCGACGTCGGGGTTTCGTTGTTCGATGCCTGACGACGCGACGACGCGACGACGTCCCACGTCACCTGATCGTCGACGGTTGCACGGACGGGTAGGAGCCGCGCCGCACGGTTCGGTGACACTTTCACCTCGAGCGGGCTGGCACCGCGATGCCGCCGGTCTCCGTCTTCGGTGAGACGTTCACGTGGTTGGCGCGGGCTCGGTCACGGTATGCCTGCTCATGGGCGAGGACTGCCCGTGCGTACTGCATGTTCATCGTGGTGCTCCTCCGGGTGGCCTGTGTTCACTTGTTAGGAACGACCAGCGTGCTCATCGGGGACACTTTTTCGAGCGGGGAGCTCGGTCAGTCGGTCGGTCACCTGAGAGGATCGCGGGCTTGGCGAATCCTTGGTATGCGGTTCCGGCTTCAGCGGCGCCTGCACCCGGCCGGCCGCGTCGTCGGGCGTCGGCGAAGCCGTTCCCTGACGAACCGCGATGGCTTAACGTGTCCGAGGTGGAGTCACACCAACTAGGCGTCAGCGAATTCGTACCGGTAGAGAGCCTTCGCTCAGGCGACCCGATCACCGACGTTCACGGGGGCGGCGAGCACTACAAGGTCCTGGAATCCAAATGCGTCTGCGACGGCTGCGTCGTCCTGGAGCTGGAGTCCAAGGCCAATGACAGGTTCCGGGTCATCGAGAAGTCGTTCCCGACCGGGTACGAAGTCGGCAGGTCGTATCTGCGTCACTGGTGACGCACCGCTGAACCGTCGGTACTAGACGGCGGTGAGCCGCCGCTCGCTGGGCGTCTCTGCCGGGTCGATGCGGTCGTTCACGGTCGCCAAAGTGACATCCACCCGTTCCGCGGCCCGATCGCACATCCCGCGCAGCCGCTGGCTGGCAGCGCCGACGTCGTCAGAGGCGACGCGCAGATATGCGGTCACATTGAAGCGCAGCCGATCGACCGCGAACGTCAGCCGCTCTCGCAGCCGCTCATCGACCTCGACCGTCACGTACCGGAACCGGACCTTCATCGCGCTCCTCCCATCCGCCTGTTTGCGCTCAACCGTAGTGGAAGCGCCGGTGGTTCGGCGATACGGTTGTCTGGAGAGGGGACAGCCGTGATCTTCATCGTCGTTAAGTTCGAAACCAATCCCGACTGGACGGACCGGTGGCCCGAGCTCGTCGTGCCGTTCACCGAGGCGACTCGCGCAGAAGAGGGCAACCTTTGGTTCGAATGGTCGCGAAGCCTGGCGAACCCAGCCGAATATGTGCTGGTTGAAGCCTTTCGCGACGGCGACGCCGGCGCTGCCCACGTCAACAGCGAGCACTTCAAAGCCGCGCAGCGAGACCTGCCCCAGGCGCTGGCGTCGACGCCGAAGGTCATCAGCGAGAGCATCTCGGCCACCGGCTGGTCGAGGCTGGCGGAGATATCGGTCGACTAGCCGGGGATCACGGCGATCTCGGCGCCGAGCCGATACCCGTCAGCAAGGGGGAGGGTGTCACCGCTCCAAAACCGCCCCGGGTCAAACCAATTGGCGTGTTTTTCCGTCGAGAGCAGCCCCATCTCCTCGTAAGTGATCGCAACCGTCTCGGCGCAATAGGCGGTTTCCAGACGCGCCTCGCGTCGCCTGGTCTTCTTGTGTTCAGCTGCATCGCGGAATCGCTTGTCCAGAAACGGTATTCCGCGCGTGAAATCGGTGGGCGTGGGAACTCGCCCACGGAACCAGCGAGCCGTCAGCCGCATCGTGCTCGGAAACGGCGTGCCGTCCATCCTCGCAATCACCCGCAGCAGCCGGTCTTCCTGTTCGCGTGTGGCATGCGGTATGAGCTGACGCATCCAGCACCGCTGGCCGTAGTGATTCATCCACTGGTGAACCGCGTCGCGTGCGTCGTTCAGCTGGACTCCGCGGTGGTTTTCTCCGGTCCAGATGTCGGTGAGCTTGTTGCCGAGCTCGGCGTGCCACAACAGCGGAGGCAGATCGTCGATCGCCACGGTCATCCCGACGTGGTTCACCGGGCTGTTGGTCATCGACTGGATGGCCCTGTCAGGTCCCGATCGACCGCGGAACAGCCAGATGTCGCCGGTCCGCGTTTCTTCCAGCGCCTGCTCAAGCGACACGGTGTGCGCACTCACGGTGGCAGCTTAAGCTGACGTCAATGCGCAAGATGTGGAAGTGGATCGGCCTGGCCGGTCTCGTCGGCGTCGCCGCCGGCGGCGTGCTGGTGGCTCGCGACCAGCGCCGGCGCAACGCATATTCGGCCGACGAAATCCGCACGCGACTGCACCAGCGACTGGCCGAGACGAACGGCTCCAGGCCCGACAGCGCCCCGTCGTGAAAGCTCCGTATTACGAGAGCAGGTTCGTCCGCGCCAACCACCCGGACCGCGCGCAGGCCTTGTGGCTGCGCGAGACACTGCTGTTGACGGGCTCTGGTGCGGCGAGCGCCGACGTCTGGGTGATGGCGTTCGACCCCGACGGTCACGGCAACATCGCTGTGAAGCAGCCGTATCCGGTGCAGGACGCCGAGTTCGGTTCCAACCCTTGGACGGTTCGAATCGGCGACACCTTTCTCGACGACGGCCGCGCGCATGGCTCGTTGGTCGGTGCACGCACGGCCGCGTGGGAGCTTTCGATCACAGGCGGTGGCGAGCCGGTCAAGTTGCTTCCTGACCGACAATATTCGACGCGGTTTCCGTCAGCGAAGACGTCCGTGCGGTCGCCGTTGGCCAGGTTCGACGGACAGCTGAGCGTCGATGGGCTTCGCTTCGAGCTGGATCGGTGGGCCGGCAGCGTCAACCACAATTGGGGCAGGCGCCACACGCCGGCGTATGCGTTCGGGCAGGTGTGCGGCTTCGACGGGGCGGCGTCGTCGTCGCTCGAGATCGTCACTGCCCGCGCCGGTGTCGGCCCGGTGGCGCTGTCACCGGTGACGCTGTTGGTGTTTCGCCATGACGGCCGCGAGTTCGCTGTGCGGACGGTTCTGGCGGCGCGACGCACGTCCGGGGCTTATGAGCCGTTCCACTGGTCGTTCTCGGCCCGCTCCGACGACGTTGTTCTCGACGGTGAAATCAGCTGCGGGCGAGACGATGTGATCGGTCTGAACTACACCGACACCAATGGGAAGAGCAAGTACTGCTATAACTCGGCGGTTGCCAATTGCCGGATCTGGTTGTCCGGCAGCAGGTTTAGCGCAACCAGGTTGACGGCGACGCGGCGCGCGATGTTCGAAATACTCAGCGATGCACGTCAGGGCCGGATTCCGCTGCTGGCCTAATGCGGCACCATGCCCCCGTCGGCGAGCAGCACTTGACCGGTGATGTAGCTGCCCGCGTCTGACGTGAGAAGAAGTGCCGGGCCGACCATCTCGTCGGGATCGGCCAATCGCTTCAGCAGCGTCTCGTTTGCGGTTGCCCGGATGAACTCGGGTGAGTTGTTGCGCATCATCTGGGTGTCCACCGGCCCGGGGGCAAGCGCGTTGACGCGGATGCCCATTGGTGCGAACGCGGCGGCCATCGAACGCGTCAACGCCAGCAACGCTCCTTTGCCCGACGCGTACAGCGGCATGGTGCCGGCGAAGATGAAGGCGGCCGGCGAGATCAAGTTCAGCACCGCCGCATGTTGACTCGTGGCGAGATGGGGTAGGGCCTCCTGCGTCAGGAACAGCGCGCCACCGACATTGACCGACAACGACTTCTTCCACGCCTCGGGCGTGATCTCCCCGAACTGCTGTAGCAACGACGTCGCCGCGTTGTTGACAACGATGTCGATGCCGCCGAAGGTTTCAACAGTCTGTCGAACGAGTTGTTTGACTTGATCCAGATCACCCATGTGGGCGGCGATTCCCGCGAGGCGCCCCGGTGTCTTCAGTGCGTCTTGGGCCGCGCGGCAACGATCCTCGGATCGTCCTGTCACCACGACGTTCGCGCCGGCAGCCAGGTGTCCCTGTGCCAGGGCGAAGCCGATACCTCTGGTGCCGCCGGTGATGATGGCGGTTCGTCCGGTCAGGTCGAAGAGGCTTCGCAGTTTGTCAGCGTTCATCTTTCGCCTCCGGCTTTACCGCGTCGCTGAACGTCTGGCCCGAGGCGGCGAACATCTGCGAGGCGGCGAGGATCTGCGTGCGGTTCTCCAACGCGATGGCTGACTCGACGTTGGCGGCGTCGAGGTTCGCCCTGAACACTTGCTTGGTCATCTCCAGACCGAAAGGACTGTAGGAGAGCAAAATATCGGCGATCTCACGGGCCCTTGCTTGGAGCTTGTCGTCGTCGACGAGTTCGGACACCAGGCCGATGCGTTCGGCTTCTTCGGCGCCCACACGTCGCGCGGTGAAGATCAAATCGGCTGCGCGCGTGGCGCCGACGAGTTTGGGCAGCGTGTAACTGACGCCGATGTCGCAACCCGAGAGGCCAAGCTTGATGAACTGGGTGCAGAACGACGCGCTGCGGGCGGCGATGCGGAAGTCGCAGGCAGCGGCCAGACCCAGCCCACCTCCGACGGCTGCCCCGTTGACAGCCGCGATCACCGGCTGGGGCAGGGCCATCACCTTCGGGACGAGTCCTGCGACGAACTCTTGGGTGCGCATTCCTGCGGCAGGGCCTGTTCTGGGTTTCGCGGTGGGCGCGATGGCCGGCTGGGACAGGTCGAGGCCGGAGCAAAAGCCGCGGCCTGCGCCCGCCAGGATCACCACCCGGGTGTCAGACTCGGCGAGTGCGTCGAAGGTCGCATACAACTGCGACACCATCTCCATGCTCAGCGCGTTCAGTCGATCCGGGTTGTTGAGCGTGACGACCGTGAGTTGCGGCGTCGGTTGATCGGTGAGGACGAGGTTCACATCCGTAATGTAGAGCGACTGCTCGTCAACTCGATCAGCGGTGGTTGTCAAGGCTTTCGCCGGATTGGTCGTTATCTGTGGATGGATTTGTGGTTGTGGATAACTGGAGCTGAATTGCGTTGTCGGGCATTGGTTGACGCCCGAACTTGTCGGTGGCCGTCGATATGTTGCGGGTATGAGTTCGACGCAGTTCGAGGAGGCCATCGGCCTGGGCAGCGCGATCGATGCGGCGTTGGATGAGTTCGACGCGCTGGACACGGATGCGCTGTCGAACACCGAGCGGTTGGCGTTGTTGGAGCGGCGGGAGGTCTGGCGGCGTCGGTTGCCTGCTGGCGAGCATGTCCTGCTGGCCGAGCTGGCGCATGCCCCGGTCGAGGAGATCGGGGGCCGGCCGGTGCACGTGGTGGCGGATCGGTTGCGGATCTATCGCCGCGATGCCCGGCGCCGCGTCGAGG
>JBAPQQ010000244.1:0-3620 GCA_049280695.1 Mycobacterium sp. | reverse complement strand
ACGTTGGCGCTGTCGCTGCACGCTCCCGACGACGAGCTGCGTGACACGCTGGTGCCGGTGAACACCCGCTGGGAGGTCAGCGAGGCCCTCGACGCCGCCCGGTACTACGCCGACGCGACGGGCCGGCGGGTGTCCGTCGAGTACGCGCTGATCCGCGACGTCAACGACCAGCCCTGGCGGGCGGACCTGCTCGGCAAGCGGCTGCACGACGCGCTGGGCCCGTTGGTGCACGTCAACCTGATCCCGCTGAACCCGACGCCGGGCAGTAGGTGGGACGCCAGCCCGAAACCCGTCGAGCGGGAGTTCGTCCGGCGCGTCAGAGCCCACGGGGTTTCGTGCACGGTGCGAGACACGCGGGGCCGCGAGATCGCCGCGGCGTGCGGGCAGCTGGCCGCGATTAGCGGGTGAGGCCCTTGTGGCGCAGATACCAGTCGCGCCCCACCACTGCGAATATGAGCGCGGCGAACGCGATCAGGTACCAGTTCTCCACCCAACCCACATGGTTGCCGCGCAACATCGCCAACAGGAATAAGGCGATGAGGATGCCGACCACATGCCACAGCCTGGGAGCGTCACCGCTCCAACCCCACTCGGCGGACGGCACTTCCGCGACGTCGACCTTGGAGCGTCGTTCAACCTCGGTGCTGGCCATGGCCGACATTCTGGCACACCGCGGCCGGGGTGTCCGGACCGATAAGGTCACTGGATGGCCGGACTCCTCGACGGCAAGGTCGCGTTCATCACCGGAGCCGCACGCGGTCAGGGCCGTTCGCACGCCGTGCGGTTCGCCCAGGAAGGCGCCGACATCATCGCCGTCGACCTGTGCGAGCAGATCGACAGCGTCGCCTACTCGATGTCCCGGCGTGAGGACCTCGACGAGACGGTCGAACTCGTCGAGCAGGCGGGCCGGCGCATCGTCGCCGAGCAGGCCGACGTGCGCGACTTCGACCGGCTGAAGTCGGTGGTGGCCGACGGCGTGGCCGAGCTGGGGCGCCTCGACTTCGTGTTGGCGAACGCGGGAATCGCGCCGTTCACCGGGGAGCCCTCGCACGAAGTCCCGGCGTTCTGTGACGCCGTCGACGTGATGCTCAAAGGCGTGCACTTCACCATCGAGGCCGCACTGCCGGCGCTGCTGGCGCACGGCGACGGGGGAGCGATCGTCATCACCAGCTCGGCCGCCGGGTTCAAGTCCGCCAGCCCCGCTTTCGCCACGATGAGCCACGGCGCGGCCGGCTACACCACCGCCAAGCACGGTGTCATCGGTCTGATGCGCTATTACGCGACGTCGCTGGCGGAGAAGAACATTCGCGTCAACACCGTGCACCCCAGCGGGGTGGCCACACCGATGATCATCAACGAACCGATGCTGGACTTCACCACCGCACATCCGGAATTCGTCGAGTCGCAGAAGAACCTGCTGCCCGTGGCGCTGATGGAATCCGAGAGCATCAGCGAGGCGATGGTCTATCTGTGCGCGCCGTCGGGACGCTACGTCACCGGCGTCGCGTTGCCGGTGGACGCCGGCCTCGCCGCCAGGTGACGGCCGCGGACGAGGGTCTTCCGACGCCGGCAATAGAGTGTGAGGCTGCGTCGAAGGAGGACCGCTCACATGACCGATATCCCGTCCGTGGGGTCGACCCCCGTCTACACCGTGACCGGCGACCCGGTGATGCGACTGGACGCCGGCGCCACGATCGCCGACGTCGCCAAGACGATCGCCGACGGTCAGTTCGGCGCCGTGCTGATCGGCGATGACCGCCCCGTGGGAATGGTCAGCGAGCGCGACGTCGTGTGGGTGGTGGCCTCCGGACAAGACCCGGCAGCCGTGCGGGCCGTCGACGTGGCGAGTACCAAGCTGGTGTGGTGCGACGCTGACGACACCGTCGACGCGGTCGCGGTCCGGATGATGGACCACTACATCCGCCACGTCCTCGTCGAGCGGGACGGCGACCTGATCGGGATCGTCTCGGCGCGGGACCTGTTGGGGGTCTACAGCGCCGCGGCAGACCTGCCCCCATCGCCGTGAAGCTGGCCTCCGTCGCCGCGGCCGTGGGCGCCAGTCTGGCCGGGCTCGCGGGCTATGACCTGCTGCAACGTCGTCACACCATCCTGCGCAACTACCCGGTCATCGGTCACCTGCGCTTCCTTCTGGAAGGTGTCGGTCCGGAGCTGCGCCAGTACATCGTCACCGACAACGACGCGGAGAAGCCCTTCAGCCGGGATCAGCGGCGCTGGGTCTACACGTCGTCGAAGTCGACGAATCGCTACTTCGGTTTCGGAACCGACAACGACCTCGAGCGGGTTCACAACTACGCGATCATCAAGCACAGCGCGTTCCCAGTGTCGGCTCCCGAGGGCGAGTCCGTCCACCCAGACCCGGCCGTGCCGCTGCCCGCAGCCAAGGTGCTCGGCGGGGCGCGGGGCCGGGCCAAGGCGTTCCGCCCGTCGTCGCTGGTCAACGTCTCGGCGATGAGCTTCGGGTCGCTCAGCGGTGCCGCGATCACCGCTCTGAACAAGGGCGCGGCCATGGCGGGCACGCTGCACACCACCGGCGAGGGCGGAGTGTCGCCGTATCACCTCAACGGCGGCGATCTCGTCTGGCAGATCGGTACCGCCTATTTCGGCTGCCGTAACGACGACGGAACGTTCAGCCTGTCCCGTCTGGTCGACCGGGCGGCCGCCACGCCGTCGATCCGGGCGATCGAGCTCAAGCTCAGCCAGGGCGCCAAGCCGGGTCTGGGCGGCATGCTTCCCGGTGCCAAGGTCACTCCCGAGATCGCCGCCATCCGCGGCATCCCGGTCGGTGTCGACTGCAAGAGCCCGGCCGGGCACAGCGCCTTCCGCGACGTCGACGGGCTGCTGGAGCTCGTCGAGACCATCGCCGCCGAAACCGGCCTGCCGGTGGGCGTCAAATCCGCGGTGGGCGAAGGAACGTTCTGGCGTGACCTGACGCAGCGAATGGCACGGACGGGTCGCGGCGTCGACTTCGTGACCGTCGACGGTGGAGAGGGCGGAACCGGAGCTGCGCCGCTGGTGTTCAGCGACCACGTCGCGCTGCCGTTCAAATGGGCCTTTCCGCGGGTCTATCGGGCGTTCGCGGAAGAGGATCTGCACCACGACGTCGTCTTCGTCGGCTCGGGCAAGCTCGGGCTGCCCGAGAACGCGCTGGTGGCCGTCGCGCTGGGCTGCGACATGGTCAACGTGGCCCGCACCGCCATGTTCTCGATCGGCTGCATCCAGGCGCAGCGCTGCCACACCGGCCGCTGTCCGACCGGCGTGGCCACTCAGAGTCCCTGGCTGGTGCACGGCCTGGATCCCGAGCTGAAGTCGCTGCGCTGTGCCAATTACCTCGCCACCATGCGTTTCGAACTGCTGTCGCTGGCCCGCGCATGCGGCCGTGTCCATCCGGCGCTGGTACCGCTCGACGCGATCGAACTGCTCGACGCGGACCTGCAGACCGTGCAGGTCGACCGGCTGTTCGACTACAAACCCGGCTGGGGCATGCCGTCACCGGCCGACGTCGAGGCGATCAGTCAGCTGATGAGTCCGTAACGCCGCAGCGCCTCCTTGCGCTGGCTGGCATGGTCGACGATCGGCTCGGGGTAGTCGCCGCCGTCGAC